>CAIUHB010000071.1 GCA_903898855.1 uncultured Actinomycetes bacterium
CACATTTTTGGCAAATGCCTTCCTGTGCATATTGAACAACAAAGTCTTGCCTAATTTGTGACCACGCCCTCATACCGTTGGGAATCTTTTCCCATTTGTATTTATGAAATAGGTGGAACATTAGAGTTTTTCACCACACTTAGGGCAAAAGGTGTGCGTCCAATACTCGGGTGGGACGCTGGAGGCGTACCCGTACTGACCCGACCTCTTCACCGTGACCCAGTGGTCGCACTCAACTTCAGTTTTGAGGTCGTTAGGCTTTAGGTTTTCGGTGGCGTTTAGCACCTTGATGACATCGCAGGGGTAGTCGGCTGGATAACCACCGTCTTTGACGCAGAACCCGCAATAGTCGCCAAGATAGGTGTGCTTCTCTCGAAGGGCTTGGCGTTCTTCGGCGTTCATAGTTTCACCCCGCACTTTGGGCAGTAGTCGTTTAGACCGCTAACCGATGCTTGAATTTCGTTGTTTGCTAAAGAAGCAAACACACCCATTTCTGACAACATCGGGTCTGTTTCGCTAACAGGTTCGGTCATAGTTTCTCTCCACACTTAGGGCAGTAGGCATAGTTCCAATCAGACTCTTGCGGTGGGTTGCTTGTTCCGTAGTAGTCGGTTCCACCACCATCAACTCCGTAATGGTAGCACTTTTGGCGTTCGTCGGCGTTCATGACTTGGAAATAACCCAAAAGATGAAAGCAAAGAAAACCATTGCCGAAACGCAGAAAATGATGTCTGTGGTGTTCTGCCCAATGTCGGCAATCATAGCTTGTCTCCACACTTAGGGCAGTGGAGCCACGACGCAGGCTTAGGAAGGCCACCAGCGATGACGTGTCCGCACACTCCACGACCATTACGCAGGGCATCGGTCTGTCGCTTTATGTCTTTGCCCAAGCGGATTATCTTGTAACTCGCGAAGCCCGCCACGACAGCGTAGATAAGCGAGAGGATAAGCAGGACAACGTGCATGGCTACTGCTCCCTCTGCTGGATTTCTCGGGCGATGCGCAAGGCTTCAGTAAAGCCCTGAGCAAAGCCGTTCTCGTAGTCGGTCTTCTTGGCCAAAGCCAGACGCGTGTGGTGTTCCGCCTCGTTCTGAAGACGGATTACTGCTTCATTCAACTTCTTTCCCATGATTCTCCTTATTTATCTTTCGTAACCAGAATATCCGCCACGGTAAAAACTCGGCGGGTCGGCGTCCCAAGTGGTAACGCACAACTCGTCGGCCTCGTGGGCCTCGGAGCAGTCTTCGCAAATCTCGGGGGAGTCACTCATCGGCTCAACACCACAAAGACTGAGCACATAGAAATAGCGCCACCGCAGAACCCGAATACAAAGTAAACCCAATTCATCACTTTCTCCCTGTCCAAACAGAACCACATAGTAGCACAACAATAGCAAACAAGTTGAGCCCAAGCCAACTCCAAACCCAAATCATAGCGCACCCCATTGCTCGGCCATGGCGTTAGCAATCCCCTGATAGGTGACTGAACGCAACTTCCACCTGTCTTTTCCGGGGGCCATCCGGTGCATCCTATCCGTCACACTCTTAGGCAACTGCTTCATCTCCTGCTTAACATTGTTAGTCTCAACAAGCCGGGGCAAATTGTCCAGCCACAAACAGCTTTTCTTCTTCTCCATCTCCCCAAACATATACGGATGGATAATCTGGTCATACTTACGGCCAATGATATCCATGGCGTATCCGTGCATTGAGGAGTTCTCGATGGCCTTCTTCGGAATCGGGGCATTTAAAAGCTCTTTGAAGAACTCCGCACCCTCACGCATAAGTTCCCACCGGCCTTCTTGCTCATGTAGCCACCTAACCCCAGAAAGGGCGAGGTAAGTACAAGGGGGGTGGGCAATCATCATGTCCCAACCGTCCTCCAAGATATCCCGAACATCACCCATGTAGTGATGAGGGGAACCGTCATCGGCGGGGAGCAAGTCGCAACTCAAGGCGTCATGCCCAAGGGCACGGAACGCTTCACGCACTCGACCCGAAAACTCACAGGCGACCAGAACTCTCATCTAACTCACTCCCTCTAATCTATTGTTAATAGTAGCACACGAATCTTACTCCGTGTCATGGTACTTGCACAAGGGCGCCTATCTCTTGGAACATCGCCGCGCCGGCCCCCCCACCTCCGGATAGAAGCGAGCTAGGAATCAGGCCCAACCAGCCTTGAGTATACAAATCACTATCGGAGATTTTTTATAAAACTCAGGGCTCGCTCGCCAACCTACGCGGGGAGGGGCATCCTCATCGACCGGTTCGGGGAGGGGAATAGATAGAAGGTCGGCAGCGGCAGCGATGGCTTTGGCCAAGACGAGGGGCATCCCCAAAAATCGGGGGGAAGAAGAAAAGAAAAGGGGGAGGTCACGACGGGACATAAGGAGACTCCTTCTTAGGGATAACACTGTAGGGATACAAGACTAGCAGGACAAGAGACCAGCCAGACAGAGACACTATACAAGGGATAGGGAGTAAGTCAAGCAGGCTACCACTTAGGGAGAGTATCGTAAGTGATAGTAGAGTATCGGTTAGCAGGGTAAGCGACATTATATTATCGGTTGGTCAATTGGTCAGTCAAATTATCAGTCAGATAATCAGATGGCCAGATGATGGACAGCCAAAAGCCACGCCAACTCGCCTGTCTAAACGAACTTTCCGCGCGTAATGGAACCTAAATCAACGAATAACTGTAATATAACTACACATAATGACCAAATATAGTCGTTTATCAGGTGTTTTGTATAAAAATCCTACACAATAACGCCGGAAATCCCTTGCGCGATGGGAGAGTAATCTTATCCTGCGCGATGATGTGGCGCGATGGTGTGCGCGACGGGTGATAAGACATAAAGAAAGCCCCTCTGAGCAGGCCATTTAGACCCACCCAGAGGGGCGAAACGGGGAACCTATACTGTTAGGCATAGGTGGCGGAAAGGATAACGCACTTACTCCCCAGAATTACACTTGCTAGTGTTCACAACAGTCACCGCAATTCCCACAGTCACCGCACCGACCGTCACGGCTAGCCACATCGTAGGTAGCCCCGCAGTCGTCACACTCACCAACTTCGTCAGCCTCATCGTTGGAGTAGATAACATCTGCCAGGTGTAGCAGCATTGTTATCGCCTTGTCCGACTTTCCGGCAAGTATCTCTTGCCTGATGTCGTGTAGGAACCCCGACATTCGCTGTGCGCTGTAAGGCTCACACATTATTTCATCTCCTCTGTCTCGCTTGCCCACATTCCCCTGACCATTACGCCCAGTTCGGAGTAGGCAATTTCGTCCAACAATTCGTCGGCTTCCTCGGCGGTGGGTGCTTCCACCGAGAAGGTGATGCCGTAGTTCTTACGGAAGGTAGGCATTGTTATTCCCCCTCGTAGTAGTTGTCGAAGCCAAACCCTGACCACTCCGCCGAGACATCTAGCAGGTTGTTGTAGTCACCGCTAGTTGCTTGGTCGTAGTAGTCCTGAAAGGCGTCCTTGCGGTCAGTGGCTTCCAGCACCTTCTTGACGAATGCCATGATAGAGTAGGCATTTCCATCACCGTTGTATTGCGAGAGGCGGTTCATTACTTCACCGCCGTTTCGCTAGTGCCGATGTAGCGAATGAAGAGTGACTTCTTGACGCCCTTCTTGGTGTTCACCTGACGGTAGGCTCGCTCGTATTCGGAGCCGAGGAACCGCTTGGAGAACGCAGTGGCCTTGCCCACCTTCTCGTCGTAAAGCGCCCACTTGTTGGGGTTGCTACGGAGAGCGTTGTCCAAGATGTCCCCGACGGACTGCTTGCCGTGAGGCTTTGCTCCCCGACGCTGAGGGGTCGGGTCACGAAAGATGACCTTCCCATTGGTTGATAACTTCATAAGTTTATTCCTTTCACTTATACCGAACCGCTTTGGTTCTGGTAATACTCTATCATGGCCGGCGACATCGCGCGTGCGCGATACCCCCCGAAATCGGGGGAAATTACACGGTGACCTCCTCGGTGACGGCAGGAGCCTCGTAACGAGGGCAGTCATCGAACAGCAGAGAGAGGTCGTCTTCCCACTCGCAGATACACCCTCCGACATGGGGATTGTTGGCGTATTCCTCATGGCAGCCTGGGATGTCCCACTCGTAGTCCTCCTCGGTCACTCCATGCTCGTCCACTAGGAACCGGCCACCCCAGCCTTGCTCCTCAACATAGATGACTTCCAGCACCAGCCCACGCTCTAGGCACTCTTTGGCGAGAGCGTTGTAGATGGGAACCGGCGGAGACCAAGCCGTCTGGAAGGTAATACACAGTTGGACGATGTTGTTGTTACCCCTGTCCATCTTGTATTCGCTCGGCCATACATGGAACTCGTCGTCCGATGCGTCCCACTTGGTTCCCCAGTGCCTACTGTTCCACGCATACCAGCCATCAGGGTTGGTGCCGGTGCCACCCCGAGTATGATAGGTTTCGTCGTTGGGGCAGGGAATAAGATTGTGGAATGAGATAGCGGTAGGCTTTACTACGCAATCCTCGTAGATAAACTCGCCGCCTACGAACTTCTCATTCACCGACTTCCACGGCTTTGCCAGCAATTTCTGTAGTTCATTGACCTCATCCTCGTCGCCAATGATGTTCACTGTGTTGTTTACCCAATTAGGCATTTGTAATACTCCTTTCTGTCGGGACTTTCCCTGAAATCATCGTATCAAACGCCGAACCCATCGCGCGGGCGCGACCATGTGCGCGATATGGGGAAGGAACCCCCACCCCGCCCCGAAGGGCGAGGTGAGGGTGCGGTAGGGGGAAGGGAACCCCTACTCGCTATCGGGGTAGTAGGACACTCGGCCATACCGAGCGCCGTAGGGAACTCCGGTAGGCTTGGCGATGACCTTGACCGCCTCCTCGATGTCCTCCACCTGAATAATGCGGTGTCGGCGGAGGAACTGAGCCACCTGCTTAGAGAGGTGGACGTGGGTGCTGTCCTTCTTACCGTCAGTCACCTGACCGTCGCAGACCCAGATAATAGGCTCCCCACTCTTGCGGATACTCTGGGCATACTCCAGAACCGGCCCGTCCACGCCGTTGCCGACCCTAAAGATACTGCTTGGCACTTCCGGCACTCGCTTGCCACCCCTCGCCAGAATCGTAGCGTTGGGGACAGTGGTGCTGCCCCTCTTGTGGGAGTAGGCGATAACTGTGGCACCCATAGAAGCGTCCAGAATCCTTACGAGGCTATCGGTGTCGAAGGCCATAGAACCGGATACATCTATGACTACGATACCGCCGTGAGCCTTACGCTTGTTGGAGAACACTCGGCGTTGGGGGTCAGAGAGGAACCGGCTAGGGTGGGTCACTCGCTTGCCCGAGAGAGTGGGCTTAGCCCTGCTAGACAGTCGGTTGGTGACGGTCTTGGTGAGGGGGTGGGTGCTGTCCAGAATCAACTTGGCGAACTTGCCATGTTCGTTACCAGCGTCGAAAGCCTGACTAGGAACATACTCTTTGCTCTCGTCACTAACCGGAGCCAGATAACCGTTGATAATCTTGCCCAATTGGGTGACGGTCTGATAGAAACCGTCAGAGACAGAGGAGTCATCATCGAACTCTCTCACATCTTGGTCGGAAACTTGCCAGCCGTGAGACTTGAGCCACTTCTTAGTCTCTTTCTTGAGTTCATTTAGGCGAGTAGCCCACTCGGGATTTACGGAGCGAACCCCCGAGAAAAAGGCGTTCTGTGCCTTGCTACCAGAGAGAGCCGTAAAGAAAGCGACGGTCTCGTTCCATGCCTTGTCTGAGCCACCCTCGGCCAGACGCTTGCCACCCTCTTTCTCGGAACCGTCCTGAAGGAGGTCGAGGTCGAAGCCCTGTCGGGAGAGGTGGTGATTCACTCGCAATTCCTCGATACACTCCATGATTCGCTGAGAGACCTGAGCCACTCGCTGGGTGTTGTTGATACCGTTCACATCGGTAGGTGAGAGGAAGGCGTGGGCTAATTCGTGGTTACGAATCAGGCGAGCCACCTCGTCGTTGATAACCGGAACTCGCATGATACGGTTATCAAAGTCGGTGTGAGCGTCACCTCGTCGGGCGGTGCCTTCTTGGACAGTCCACTTGCCCTCGCCGGTAGTCACCTTGTCTCGACGGAGACCGACCAGCAGTTCCGGCAGTGCGGAGACCGTGTTGTTGTCTTTCTTGGTGTTGTTAGTCATAAGTCTAATCCCTTCTGTTAGTGGAGTTCCCTTCTGAACTTCCATGTAAATACTGTATCATCGCCCCGAGCTTCGCGCACGCGCGATGATGTGCGCGATGGGGGGAAGGTGGGGGAGGGGTCTTGCGACCCCTCCCCCTTTGCTGGCAGGCAACCTTTAGAACGGACGCTTGCGAACCGCTGAGGCAGTTGGCGTGGTTCCGGCAACCTTGTAGGCGTCAATGAACGCCTCGGCCTTGCGACCCCCGAAGGCGAGGACTGCGGCTCGCTCCCAAGCGATACCGTTATCCCTCATCTGGACGAAGGCGTAGAAGGCTCGGAGAGACACTCGGCGGTTGGGGTCAGCACTAATCAACTGATTAGCCGGTTCCCACAGTTCCTCGGGCAACCGTCGGATAGCCTCGGGGTGCGGTGCCGTAATCTCGATGGCTACAGGGAAGCGGTCACGAAGTGCCACCTGAAGGTCATCGGGATTCTCCAAGTTGGTAGTCATCACCACCGAGTATCCGGCGAGAGGGGAGACCTTCTCTCCGGTCTCGGGGTGGTCGAACCTAGCGGAACCGTCAGTGTCGGTGAAGTTGAGAAGGGTAGAGAGAACATCTCCCGAAGCCTTGTCAATTTCGTCAGCCACCAAGCGACCTCCGACCTTGCCGTTACCACGCCAAGCCCTGAGACCGGCTCCGTCGAGGAACTCGAAGCCCTCCTTTGCTGGCATGAACATACCGCTAACCTCGGCGGTGGTCATGTCCTCGGAACAGGTCAGTTTGTAGGAACCGCCCGCCCCGACATTTGTGGTAAGACCGGCGAAGGTCTTGCCGGTGCCTGGGACACCCCAGAGGATAACACGGTCAATTCCAGCCGAGAGAACCTCTTGGAAGTCCTGCCAGCACTGAGGAGTGTTGATAGTAGTCATAATTAGTTTGTCTGCCTTTCTAATTCTTTGTGTCGGGCTTTCCGGCACATTTCCAATGTAGCATGGGGTTCGGCCTTCGCGCACGCGCGCGATAGGGGGAGAGGATTACTCCTCCTCCCCCTCTGCGAAAGCGTCACGGAAACGGCGAGCCAATTCCTCTTGCTCAGTGATGTCCTCGAACTGTCTGCCGAACTGCTCCGATACCTCACGGAACTTGTCTCGGTGAACCTCAAAGAACTCACTCTCGCTCTTGCTCAGAGCCTCAGCCAACTTGCTGACGGCGGAAGCCGTAGTCTTGGCCTCAAATGCTAGGAGCATAGACCTATCGCCTTCCTCGAACCGGCTCTCACAGAACAGGTAATACTGCTGTGCTGTGGTGAACAGTTGGAGCAATTCACCGTTGGTGAGAGTGATGTTGTTCTCTCCGGTGTATGCTTGTAACGGGTCGAAGGCTAGCGGAACGCTCTCCCACTCTCCGTGTTCGTGTGCGTGGTCGTGACCCTCATTGTGTTCGTCTGCCATAACTAATCCCTTCTATGTATTTCTGTCGGGCATTTCCCGACTTCCTCACTGTAGCACAGCCAAATCCCCTTCGCGCACGCGCGCGATAGGAACATGGATTACTCCATGTCGTATTCGTGGGAGACCTGCTCGCAGCCCAGAGTAAAGCAACGCCATTCGCCAATGCCGTTCTCCACTCGGACTAGGTAATCGGTCTGATTCCCACACTGACCACACTCTGCCGGAGGGCCGTAATAACCCTCCAGAAGTGACCGCAGAACCGTTCCGGCACTAATCATCGTCTCGGTCTCCCTTGATGGTGTGGAGCAGGTTGGAGAGAGCCATGTGTGCCTGAACATACTTGCCCACCTCCATCAGCCCCAGAATCGGGAGCAGTTGCTCAATTGTCCACTGTCGGGTGTCTGCCATAATTGTCCTTTCCGTCAGGTCTTTCCCGACTAACTCCAGAGTAGCATGAATCCCCACATCGCGCGCGCGCGATAAGGCCGGCAGCGATAGGATTCTTGGACAGAGAATCCCCAAAAACCCGCAGCGATGCGTGCGATAGCATGTGTTCTTTTTCTTGTGCGCGATGGGGTGCGCGATGCCCCCCTGGGGGGTGGCGGATTACTCCACCACCTCCTCGGTCGGGGTTCCGATGATGAGGTCTGCGGCCTTCTGCGCTCGGCTGGCGGCCTTGATGACCATCTTGGGGTCGTCTTTCAGCACCTTCAGCCACGACTTGATGTAGGCGGTGCTGTTGTTCACGGTGCTGGGCAGAATCCCTGTCTCACCGGAGAGGAAGGCCGCCGTCAATTCGGCCACCAACTCCTCCTCGGAGTAGAGTTCTGAGCCAAAGTAGTGATGCTCTACGACACCCTCTCGGTTCAGTCGGCTCTTGTGGCCGGTGCTGTGGCCGAGTTCGTGAAAGAAGGTTGAGTAGAACTCTGCGTCGCCTGAGAAAGTCTCACGCTTGGGCAGATTCACTAAGTCCTGAGCCGGTGAGTAGTAAGCCCTATCGCCACCGAATCGAAACTCCAGTTCGGGATTCCGGTCAAAGTAACCGTTGATAAGGCTCTCGGCATAGGAGTTCACCTCGACCTCGGTGCGGGCTGTCGGGACTTCGTAGGCTGGTGCCTTGCCCTCCTCCCAGTCCGCTTGTTCGGCGCAGAACACCGTAAAGTAACGCATGACTGCGAACTTCTTGGTATCTCCCGATTCGGTCTCTTTCTCGAACTGCTTGTAAAGGACTACCGGAGTTCCCTTCTCGCCCTTGCGGACTAGGCCACCCATCTCGGTAATCTGCTTGTAGGTTCCCCACCACGGAGAACTGTAGCCGTTGCTCATAGCGGATACCGCTAGGAGCCACGAGTTAGTCCCCTTGTATTCTTTGCGAGAACTAAGGCTCTTGGCCTTGTATCCCAAAGAAACCCACGGCTTTCGCCACGGAGCCACATCGCCACTCTCCAGAGCCTTGATGATGGTCTGAGCCACGATTTCGTAAGCGTTCGCTTTGTCTGCCATAACTACCTTCCTATTCCCTGTCCGGTCTCTCCGGAACACTCCCAATTTAGCATAGTCTCCAGCTTCGCGCGTGCGCGATAAGGGAGAGGATTACTCCTCCCCCTTCTTCTCCAGAGAGATGAAGGTCTGCTCCTTGAGCGCCTCGTAGCACTCACGGAGGCTCTGGGCTGCGGTCTCCACCAACTCGGGGTCGGTCTCGGCCATGCCCTCGTAGTGGTTCTCCTTGAGCCGTGCGCTCCAGTGAGCGTCCAGAACTGCTCCACGAATCCACGCCCACTGTGCGTTGGTGAGAGTCACCGTCTTGTGAATTGAGTATGCCATAATTTGTTTCCTTCCTACTACTGTCGGGGCTTTCCCGAACAATTCCAGTGTATCAAACTCCCCCCCATCGCGCGTGCGCGATAGAGGGGAAGGTGGGTCGGGGAAGGCCATCGCTGACCCTCCCCGACCCTTTATGGGAACTAAGAGGCTTCCGCCTTACTCAGTTCGACTTCGTAGCGACCGTCGGGGGTCTGCCACTCGGCGATAAGGCCACTGAGGAACTTATCTGAGATTACATTGTAGATAGTGATAACACGACCAGACTTGGTGTGTCGTAGTGTTGCGATTTGCTTGTCCATAACTTACCTTTCCATCGGGTCTTTCCCGATACCTCCACTGTATCAAACCGTCCCACATCGCGCGTGCGCGATAGGGGGAGGGACTAATCCCCCTCCCCTACGACCTCGTCGCAGTCTCGGTAAGTGACCATGCCACAGTCATCGCAGACGGTCTTGTAGCACCCTTCGGGGTGAATCTCACAGTCCTTCCACACTTCTTTGTGTTCCACTATTCCTCCTCCTCATCGTCGAGCCATGCTGAGAGGTGTAGCCCATCAACAATTGCCCAGACTGGTGCCTTGACCTGACTACGCCACTCCGTGCCTTCCGGCAACTGGATAAGGGCGTCGGGGTGTCCGGCGTTAGCGAGGTGAATGGCGGTGACTGCTACCGGCACCATTTCCTCGGGGATAGGCGGATAATGATTACTTCGCAGATGGATACTGAGAGCCTGCTCTAAGGTGAGACTCTCAACTCCACTAGCCAACTCTGATGCCAACAAACTGCCCATAACAAACTTCCTTTCCTGTCGGTCTTTCCGACTAATTCCACTGTAGCATGACCGGAACCCATCGCGCTGCGCGCGATAAGGCCGAGGGTTAGTCGGCTGAATACCACCGCATGTCGGCAACGAACTTGCCTTCCGATGGCCCCCAAGTAATCTCATACACACTGCCCTTAGGCGAGCAGACTGAGGGAGTAGTCTTAAAGAAGTAAGCGAGTTGGTTATCCGCTTCCTCTTTGGTATCAAATGTAACTCTACGGTCTGGCATTTCTCCTACCTTCCTGCCGGTCTTTCCGGCTATCTCCAGATTATCAAATGGCTCGGTCATCGCGCGGCGCGCGATAAGGGGGGGTTAGACCCCCAAGTGGCGGAACAACTTGTTCAGTGCCTCGAAGTCCTCGACCGAGAAAGCCTCGTCGGGGTGCTCGTCGTTCCAGAGGAGCCGGCCGGCCTCTCCGGTCTTGAGGACACGGGCAAAGGTGTTGCTCGCAGTAACCAAGTTCTGCTGGAACTCAGTAAAGATGCTGTAAATCACATCGGGCTTATACATAACTAATACCTTCCTGTATCGGGGCTTTCCCTCAACAATTCCAGATTATCAGAGTGCCGTTCATCGCGCACGCGCGATAGCCATTTCTATCGCAATTCCCCAGAAAATCCTCCTTGCGCCTGCGCGATAGCATTGGGCAGCGCATGTGCGCGACAGGGGGGTGAGTTACCTCACCTTCCCCGAGCCGCCGGTCTCGACCAGTTCGGCCTGAGCCAGTCCCCAGATTGCCTTCTGGTCACGGTCTTGGCCTGCCGAGATAGCCTGCTGACGGTCTTGGATAACCTCCACGACATCGAGGTAGAGGTCATCGCCCTCTTCCCATGCCCCGAGGTAGTGATTACGGCGTGAGAGTTCTGACGAGAACCGGACGGAGAACCGAACCAGCACCTCACGGAATGTATTGCGGTTGCTGATGAAGCGGTTAGGGATAATCTCCCCGAACTGCCCACCAAGCGAAACCACAAACCCTTCGCTAGGCAACTCCTGTCCGATGACGCTGACGGTAGCACCGCCCTCGAACAACACGCCGTCTATAACCTTATTGTAGTCCATACTTACCTTCCCTGTCGGGTCTTTCCCGAACAATTCCAACTTACTAAATGCCGGCCACATCGCGCACGCGCGATTCGCAGCGGCTGACGGCTTATGCGCGATGCGAGAGGTATAGAGAAAGGGGGGGCTTTCGCCCCCCCTCTCTTAGCGGGTCTCCGCTATGGTGTGAACGGCGGGGTCAAAGTCGTGTGAGGAGATTACGGTTTGATACGCCTTCTTGGTGTATTCGTTGCCAACAATGGCACGCTGTGCCATAGGGAGGGTGAGGTAAAGGTGAGAGACGCTCCCACCATCGTCGGTGGCACCCAACCACTCGACTTGCCAGACGCTTTCGTGTATCTTCATACTTGCCTTCCTGTCGGGACTTTCCCGACGAATCCAGATTATCCAATTGGCTCCCATCGCGCGTGCGCGATTTGCTGGGCAGAAAGAAAGGGGGGCTTTCGCCCCCCTCTTTCTAGCGGCGACCCTTGGTGGCCTTGCGGTGATTCCGCTTGGCACACTTTCCGCAGGCCGTGCCGGTGAGGTATCCCAGAGAATCCTCGTGGCCGCACTTGGCGACTGCCTGAAACAGCCACACGCTCTCGGTCTTATTCTTGTCCATAACTTCCTTCCTGTCGGGGGCTTTCCCCGAACACTTCCAACTTATCAAAGGGCCGGCCATCGCGCGTGCGCGATTTGGGGGGAGATTACTCCCGACCCCCCTCAATGCGAATAATCACAGCGAGGCAAACCACGATACCGAACCCAACCAGCGCACCGAGAACCGGCCCGCCGTGAGGGTGACGGTGAGACCACGCACCACCATAGAGACCGCCAAAGAACAAACCCAGCGACCAGATGAGCACAGTCTCCCAACGCTTCAGATAACGCATAACAACCTTTCCCGTCGGGAGTTTCCCGAACACTTCCAGCGTATCAAATGGCTCAGTCATCGCGCGGCGCGCGACAGGGGAGAGAGGCTATCGCCTCTTCCCCTTCTTCGGGCGCTCGTGGACTTCGGCGTCTTCTGCCACGGGGAACCCGCCCAGCCCAGCCATGATGTAGCCTTGATGCTTAGAGGTTGTCCGTGAGTAGTAGCGGTTGTCCAGATAGGCCACCTCACCATTCTTGACTGTCGCCATGAGAGTCCAGTAAGAATAGATTTCGTAGGCGTATTCGTTATCGCTTTCGCCTCGACGAATAGCGAAAATGTTGCTAGTCCGGCGACCGTGCTTGTTGTAGTTAAACTGCTTCACCTGTGAGATGAAAGCAGGCGTATCGTAATTCGGTGTAACCATAATTCCCTTTCCCGTCCGGTCTTTCCGGAACAATTCCAGCATAGCAAACCAGAAACCATCGCGCACGCGCGATAGTCGCAGCATATGCGCGCGATACGGGGGGAGACCCCCCAGCCTCACTCTCCAACGAGGCTCCGGCGCAGACCGGCCATGATGTCCGTGACTTCGTCTGCCCAGCGGTTGCGGTTGTCCGCTCCGATGGTGAAGCCCTTCTCCTCGTATTCCTTGGCCTCCTTACGGTGGATAGCCGACAGTTCATCGAGGCAGTAGATGGCCTCAATGATGAGGTCGTGGCTGACTAATGCTTTGCTCATGTTTACCTTCCCGCCGAGGGCTTTCCTCGAACGTCTCCAACTTACTAAATCGGCTCACATCGCGCCCGCGCGATAGGCAACTCCGTCAGAGATTTCGGGAAAATCCTCTCGCGCCCCGCGTGTTCACGGGATAGCGCACACCTGCGCGATTGCATCTCTCGGGGAGAGAGAAAGGGGGAGGGGGGAGGGGGTCTTGCGACCCCCTCCCAGGGTGGGCTCTCCTAATCTTCCAGGAGTTCCTCGGGGGTGTCCAACTTCAGGGCGAGGATTGCGATGTTGCGAACCCAGTAGACTGCGCCCTCTCGGTCTTCCCGATGTGCTTCCTTGTTCATGTGTGCCACGCCCAGCAGGTGGAGCAGGCGCTTGGTCTCGTAGTAATCCAGTTCCAAAGTAATGGTCTTCATGTTGTCCTTCCGTGTTCCGTATTTCGGAACGTCTCCAACTTAACAAACGGCGGAGTCATCGCGCCCGCGCGATACGTAAAAGAGACAAAGGTTTCAGGAAAATCCTCTCGCGCTCCGCCTAGTAGCATGATGGCGCACACCTGCGCGATATCCCCAAGGGTGGGGAGAGGGTCTTTCGACCCCCTCCCCAGAGGAGCCCTGCTTACTTCTTGCGAAGGTCGCTGAGGGCGTTCAGGCCATTCAGGAGAATCTCCTCGATGCGGTCTGCCGACCCGTAGAAGGAGACACCCTCAATGGTGAGGACGTAAGTTTCCCGAATGAGGTTCAGGCGGATAACCTCCACCTCGGCCTCCCCGTCGAAGTGAATGTCCATGCTGTAGTTCGTTGCCATAATTACCTTTCCCGTTGGGTCTTTCCCAACAATTCCAGCGTATCAAACGGAGAAGCTATCGCGCGGGCGCGATTAGGACTTTTTCTTGTGCGCGATGTGACCGGCAAAGAGAGAGGGGAGGGGCTTTCGCCCCTCCCCGATTCTCAGGGACTAGCCCTTGTATGCGTCCAGCAGACGATACTTCAGGTTGCGAATGTCCTCGATGATTCGTGAGCAAATCTGTTCCTCTGCCCAGTCCTCGGCGTTGGCCACTCGGATAATCTCCTTAATCCACTCGTCCTCGGAAGCACCAAGAGCGTGGGTGATGAGTTGTAATTCTTCTAATGTGACTGAGATGTTCACAGTTACCTTTCCCGTCAGCAATTTGCCGACACCAAATGTCTACTAAACGGCGGAGTCATCGCGCGTGCGCGATAGTCCCATAGAGGTGCGCGATAAGGGGCTTTCGCCCCCAGGCTCAGACCTCCCCCACGACCTTGCCGATGATGATGTCGGCGTAGCGGGACTGGTGCTCGTAGACACTGGCTCGGCGGAGGTCGCCGTCGTCTCGGGCGTCCTCGGCCTTGATGAGGGTAGCCCCTCGGTAGTGACGAAGTGCGGCGATGACGCAGGCCATCTCATCGGTGCTGAAAGTAACGCTCATAATTCCCTTCCTTGTTGGGGTCTTTCCCCTACCTAACCAGATTACCAAAGGCGGAGTCATCGCGCACGCGCGATGGATACAAAACCTCGTCGCAAATCTCGGAAAATCCCTCCTGCGCCATTCGCGTTATGTGTGCGCGCGTGCGTGTGCGCGATGCTCGGGGAAAGAAATAAACAGGGTTTGATGGGTGCGCGATGTCCCCGATAAGGGGGAAGGGGGAGGGGGCCTCATGTCCAAAGCCCCCTCCCCGATTCTGGGGTATCTAGATACCCTCGACCCAGGTGAACGACACCCCGTAAGTCCCGTCGATTCCCTCTCGGGCGTCGATGTAAGCGTCACGGGCGGTCTGCTCGTCCTCGAACTTCCAGCACAGCGTCTCGATGGGCGAACCCGTCTCGATTTCGTAAGTAACCAACTTCCACATAACTACCTTCCCGTCTCGGGTCTTTCCCTCGACACCAAAACCTTACTAAACGGCGGAGGCATCGCGCGTGCGCGATAGTCATTGCGTGTGTGCGCGATGTCTCCGGCAAGGAGAAAGGGGGGGCTTTCGCCCCCCTAGCCCCTACTTCGCCTCTCTGGGGTAGACCGCCATCACTCGTTCCCTGAGGTCAAGCAGGCGGGCTGCGATTTCCGTGGAGATGCGCTCGTTCTCCGTGTCGCCCTCGGCACCTACTCGCTTCGCTTCGTCCGTCCAGTCAATCTCGGAGGTGCGGAGTGAGTGAGCCAACATAATCAACTCGTCTTCCGTGAAACTTACCTGATACATAATTGCCTTCCCCGTCGGGTCGTTCCCGACTTCCTTAAATGTCTAACAAACGGCGGAGGCATCGCGCAAGCGCGATTCACTAAATCCCCCGCAAATCGCGCTTGACGCGTCACCCGCACATTCCCGCAAACGCTCGGGGGTCGCGCACTCGTCACATAATGCCCGCATACGCCCCCAAACGCGCCCTACGCCCGTGTAACACGCCCGCGCGATACGCAAGTCACGGAAACGCTCGAGAATCGCGCCTCAGGCTCGGGCGTCACGCAAGCGCGTCGCGAATGCCCGCAAATCGCGCCTCAGGCGTCACGCGCTCGTCACACGCGCTCGCAAACGCCCCCGCACGTCACGCCCGCCCGCAAACGCCCGCGCGATACGCCCGTAAACGCCCGCCCGCCCGCGCATACCCGCAAACGCCCGCGCGATACGGGTTTCGGGCGTAATTCCGCGTAAATCGCGCTCTGGCGATGCCCGCGCGCCGCGTAACGCTCGCAAACGCCCCCGCGAGCGCAACACGCGCCTAACACGCGCGCGCGATACGGTTTTGCGGCAAATCCCCCGCAAATCGCGCCTCAGGCCGGCCCGTTACGCAAACGCGTCAGAAAGCGCGCGAATTCCCCTCGGGCGCGTCAGGGGCGTCACGCAAACGCGTGTATAAGCGCGCGATACGTCACACGCACGGGCGGGCGCGCACGGGCGAGCGCCGGCCCGAAAAGCGCGCGATACTCGAGATTTCGGGAGATTTCCGAGCAAGAGCGCGATTATGTCCCTCCGTCAGACGATTTTGGAGGTTTTCCCCGCGTAGCGGACTTCCCATGTGGCGCGCGATGTTTTTTTTTATCAAGAGCAGAGATTTTGGCTTTTTGCTTCCTTTTCTTTTCGCAGGCGTGTGCGCGATGAAAAAAGGGTCGCCCGAGGAAAAAAAGAGGGTTCTGCGCGATTTTTTGGGCGTTTTCGGGCGTTTCGGGCGTTTTCGGGTAAGAGCGCGCGATACGCATTCTGGGAATCTCCCCCATGCGCGCGATACGCGGCAAAGGGTATACGCGCGCGATGCGGGTTCTGGGAATCTCCCCCTCGGGTATACGCGCGCGATAGATATTCTGGGAATTCCTCGCGCACCTATACGCGCGTATAACGCGTGCGCGATACGCAAGGATAAGCATTTTCGCCGCAATTTCGGGAAAATTCCCATCGCGCCATGCGCGTACTACATATATGCGCGCGCGATGCGGCGCGCGATGCGGCGCGCGATACGCAATTCGGACAGAGGAATCCAGGAAAATCTGGGCGGGCGAGGGGGGATAACGCGCGCGCGATGGAAGGAGGAGGGGGGGGTCGGATTGGGTCGGGGGGGTCGGGTCGGGTGGCAGATTCTAGGCCGGAGAAAATCGAAAGGGGGGGTCTTTCGACCCCCCCCATGTTTAGCGGCCTACCGGATACCGATTAGCCGTTCGGCGTCCTCGATAACATCGTCTAGCCACATCGCCACCTCGTATTCCAGGTGGTCGTCGTAATCATGGCAACTCTCTAGGTTACAGCATTTGCCACAGTGATGACCCTCTAACTCGTGAAACTCGTCAAAGATACTCATGATGACTTTCTCTTTCTGTTTGTGTGTTTGTGTAAAGATTCTAGGCCGGATTTTTTCGGGGGGTGAGAGGGGGGGTCTTTCGACCCCCCCTCAGGGAGGGAGCCCCTAGAAGGGGCGATTCTTTCCGCCCCATTGCTTGGGGAGCCAGTGGGAGTTATCCGGACGTGATTCCTCATGGATAGAGGTCTCAAAGTTCGGGTCGGCTTGGTGCTGGTCTGCCACGGCCTTACCACCCTGAGAGGCAAGCACCCCGTAGTAGTTAGGCTTTGCCAGAATCGACCACATAAAGTCGATGACCGCTTCGGGGGTGCTGTCGGAGAAATGTCCAAAGTAGTCCCGAACCTTTTGGACACAACCGCAAGGGCGGGTGACAATTTCGGCACCGTCATCAACATGGCGGACAATGCCGTTCTCATCACGATAAAACCATTTGACAATGACCATCGGGTCGTATCCGGCGTGACCT
This sequence comes from uncultured Actinomycetes bacterium, assembly GCA_903898855.1. Next base: position 17,185 of record CAIUHB010000071.1, read on the forward strand.
TCATAGATACCGATTTCGGCGATGACATCCTGCTCATCGGTGCCCCATGCGTTCACGGCAAGGGACTGGCCGTTAGCCTTACGCTGGCCTTTCTCAATAAACTGGCCGACCAATTTGCCGTCGAACTTAGCGTCACGAAGGTAGGTGGCGAATTCATCGTCAGTCATCAGGATAGGCTCTCCCTGAATCTGGACAATTTCACCGGATACCATTTGGTGAAAGGACGACTCGGTGAAACCCACGACCGGACGGTGATTCGCATTCACAAAACCGGCGTATTCGGTGAGACCCGTGCGGATAGAATCCAGGAATTCGGAAATTTCGGCGTGATTCGGGGGAGTGACTCCCGAGCAGGTTCGAATGGACTTGGACATGACACAACTACTTTCTACTAACTGACCAGAGACTTTCTGGTCTCGAAGCGTTTACCTCGATGGACACCAATCTACGCGAGCCATACGGAGCCTGCTCGCAGCGGAAAGGGCACGGTGCCCACACACGCACAATTCCAACTCCTATATTCGAACATATGTTCAAAGGCTGGAGATACACATACGAATCTGGTATTATTCGGGCACTATGGTTAACCAGCAACTCAATTACATCAATAAGAATGGCATTAAGTCCACGGGCTGGGGTATTAAAGCTACGCCTGACAACTACGAACAGGTAGTGGACTTTGCACGCGCCCACGGACCCTGCGGGCCGGTAGAGGATAAGATGCCCGAGTTGTATATTTTTCGAATTGGCTCTGGTTACAACGTCCGCCGATACAGCAACGGTAAGCTGGATTTAAATCAGGTAGTGCTCCACGATGAGTGGCTCGTGTGCGATATCTACGGCCTCGAGGTAGTGCCGCCTTTTTCAATTATCGCCGATGAGACCAAGATTGACCGCGAAGACCGCCTCGAGGACCGCCTGACAAATTTCTCGGAGAAAATCAAAGAGTTCAAGACTTCCGCCGTCGACTTCAAGAACTACACCAAGGATGGTTCGAACTACTGGTTCGGCTTTCAGGGGGACAACAACTTTAACAAGGGCGATGACCTCAAGGAATACTTTTCAAAAATCTGGGGGAACGAGGACTTTTCAGACTGGGAGCTGGCTAGCTTGTGGGACCTGAAGAAGGACAGCCAGTGGGATGGCAAGGCCGAGTTTGACAAGTTGTTTGACAACGAGCTGTTCGACATGGACTACGACGGCGATTGCGCGTGCAGCCGGGACATTGTGAGCCCCTATGACCACCTTGATGTGTTTGAGCTCATTCAGGATGCCTCGGAGCTCGACGTTGATTTCTTTGAGGAATTCATCACGCCCGCTTTCGAGGGGACCGGCATGATGCCGCGCTTCCGCGAGACCTACATCCGCGCGGGTGGTATCCGCTACCTCCAGAACATCACTATGTCTACCCCTGACGGAAATTTTTTGGTTATTGAGCCGGGAGACACCGTTATCCGGTTTAAAGACGAGTTGTTCGTACACAAGAACGAGTACAAGGCGGACTAATGGACAAGAACTGCATTCGAGTTAATCTGAGCCGCGTAGCCGGCGGAGATATCCTGTTGACCGTGAAAGACAACGGCGTCCTTCTGGGCGAATACGTCTTCGACTCAGAACGCGAAGAGATGACCGTGCTCTTCCTTTATGAAGATATTGAAGACCTCGAAGACCTCAACCAGTTCGACGACTGGGAGTAAATTTTTTCCGGGGTAGCTCAGTGGCAGAGCAGGACACTGTTAATGTCTTGGTCGTAGGTTCGAATCCTACTCCCGGAGCCATTGAGGGGTAGTTCAGTGGGAGAACGCTAGGTTTTGGTCCTAGATGTCGAGGGTTCGAATCCTTCCCCCTCAGCCACTAATGCTACATATACACACCACTCCGGGGGATAAAGCTACACATAGGTAGCATTAATGGGGAAAGCCGGCAGAGCACTCTCGCTTCCCAGCAATAGATACCCCACCGGCTTAACAAGCGCAGTGTCGAAGTGAACTTGTTATCGACAGTATAACGCGTTCTACAAAGACGCGCGCAGCTGCCAGTTCCACTTCTGATGCATGTCAATGCGCTCAGCGAGAAAGTTAGCGATGCCCTGCTGATTGGCAGCAGACGCAATACGGAACGCGGCGTTCAGCGAGACAAGCACACCGTCGTTGGTCGTGAGCAAATCCTGAACCAAGGTGTTGGAGTCGAACGCGGCGACATGCTCATCGCTTACCGTGGCAAGGTCCGACAAATCCCACAAACAAAACGGGGCAATAACACCCATCTTACGGATAGCTTCCGCAAGGGTGTCAAGGCTGCTGTACACATCCTCGTAGATTTCGAGAAATTTCTCATGCCACTCAGGGAAATCCGGACCAGTCACGTTCCAGTGAAACCCATGCACACGGTGATACATGATGGTGGCATTAGCAAGCACCGGCATCAGTGAGTTAGCAACGGCATTGTTAGATTCAATTAACATTTTATTCTCCAAAATTCTAATTAAATTATAGCAGAGCTACGCTTCGAATAAGGGTAACTGTTCACAACTGCTGCACAGGGGGCCCAATTTACTCCTGCGGTCGGCGGAAGTCCTGTCAGCACCCCACCCCCAGTGACATTTTTTTTCGGGGTGCCCTGCTAATTGAACAAGTGTTTCAAGCTCACGTATTTCCTCAACAACTTCGGGGAAGAACATGCCGATTTCCTCGAGTTCACCCTTATGAGCAAATGCACCACACAGACACTCGCCACTCATGTGGATAAGGTCAGAAACTTCATTCCGGAAAGTAGTGCAGTACTTCTCCCAGTAGAGGGACAAGTCCATCTTGGTCCAGTTGAGCAAGGGGCTAGCCCATACGGTAGCGCCGTGACGGGTAGTAAAAGGAATGGACTGACGGCGGCTAGATTCCGTCCGGCGACGCCCGGCGAGGAATAGCACACGCTCTCGGTGTCCATTAGACACAAGCATCTTCCGGGCAGTCTGGAGAGACCTCTCCTTGAGCCGCTGGTACATTTTAAAATGCATGGCGGGCCCGGGGAAACCATTAGCGATAACTAGGTCTTTGTAGGTCTCTGGAGGAAGAATTTCTAAGAGCGGTACATCAGCTTGCTCACACACGTCACGAACAAACTGCCTAGTCTGCTCTATGCCTATAGTTGTATTGCAGTGTATAGCATAGTCCGAAGAACCCTTAAACAGGTCAAACAGCACAGTACTGTCATTGCCCCCGGAGAACAGAATACACTGAGCAGCTAGCTCACGATTATCTCCGGTAATATATACTCGCGTAACTTCAGCAACAATGGCGTGAGCTTCAGCAATAAGAGCATCTAGCCGTTCGAGGCGCTGCTCCGGGGTTAGCCGGGCAACGTCCTCGGGCGACATCGCATTAATATCGAGATTCAGTTCATCCATTGTATCGCACGACCTGTACAACCCCCAACGATTTTAAATGACGCTTTTTCAAATGGGGGTACCCGTATTGAAAATTTTTTCGAAGTGATTGGGTGTGTTGAACAAATATTCAATATGGGCGAGGGGAATCAATTAGATTCTGGTTCAGCACCCAATGACTCAAGAACCGTGCGAATCCGAGAGATGCCTTCTTCGAGGGAGTCCACGAGGTCGACCGGAATCATCTCGTCTTCCTGGGCCGCGATGAGAACAAACTGTCCATCTTCGGTTTCCCAGATTTGCAGGAAGATTCCCGTCTCGCTCTCGTCAACCTTGACGGCTGCAACGTATACCGGGTCTTCACCCGCTACGTTTACGGAGACTTGCTCTTGCTCAATGATTTCGTCGCTCATGATTATCGCTCGGTGGTGCGACGACGCGTGGCGGCGGGCTTGACTGCCTTCTTCACAGCAGCCTTGGCCGGCGCGGGAGCCGGGACAGCGGGGGTCAGCGCGTTAACGGCCTCGGAAATCTTCTGGACTTCGGCGAGCACGGTGTTAACCTCGTCCTCAACCTTGAGCACGTAAGCCTCGATAGAAGCCTCATAGTTCTTGGCCTGACGCACAAAGGTGGCGACGCTGGTTCCGGCAGTTCCAAGGAACCCGAGAGCGACGGTAATGATGCTAGACGTGTTGGACATTTTTCCTCCTGTATGTTCCGTTCGAGACATTACCACCCGACGTAACGTTTGTCAACACTTTGGGTCTGGTACGGAGGTTGTGCGGTTTTGGGCAATAGTTATATTAGTATTTAATTATATTAATACCCCTGGCAGCCGGTTGCCACCATGGCAGAATATTGCCACCCCAATTTTGTTGAAGGTTAAGCTATAATCCCTGGTCAAGTAGGTGGAAATATGTCGCCACCCTAACATGGTCGGTCAGTGGTAAAATTTTGTTATGACCGGCAGCACAGACATCGAACGCGTGCGGTCCATCATGGACAAGGCCGAGCTCATTCAGGGGCTAGACAACATCAACCCCATCATCTCTGACATTCTTGACGACATAACCCTTGACGTGTACTGGCTTTGTGATAGGCTTTGGTCGGCTTGGGCCTTAATAGAACAATATCAAGAAGAAATCAGGGAGTTGTATGAATAGCTGGACTTGGGGTCTTTTCTCGTATGCGCTTATTGCTGGCCTTGTCGGCATTAGGCTTATGTTCGTCGGTCGACGCATTCTCCGTGAAACCGGAGTCCCTGGTCGCATTTACGACAACCTTCCCCGCCTTTTATGGGATGCCCTCTGTTGGGGATATTTCTTCCTATGGTTTGGCCTGAAGTCATTTCTTGAGGACCTTCGTTAATGGGTCCGCACATCATCGGTCTTGCGGGGTATGCCGGTTCCGGCAAAGACGCCCTGGCTGACATGCTGGTGTCGTTAGATGGGTTTGAACGTCGTGCGTTTGCTGACCCCATGAAGGAATTCTTGGTCAAGCTTAACCCGCTCATTTGGCGCACCGGCATCGGCATGAATACTCTTGAAAACATTATCCGCGACGAGGGTTGGGACAGGGCCAAAAGGCACCCCGAGATTCGCGAGCTTTTGCAGCGTCTCGGGACGGAAGCTGGCCGCGGCGTGCTTGGCGAAGACGTTTGGGTAAACGCTCTTTTTGAGAAACCCATCAAAAGATTGCTTGTGATTAGTGATGTGCGTTTCCCCAACGAAGCTAAGGCAATCAAGGAGCGTGGCGGGATTATTATTCGCGTTATCCGTGATGGGGTGGGGCCGGCAAACCACCACCTTTCTGAGAATGCGTATCAAAAGAATGACTACGTAATTTTTAACAATGGAAACAAGGCCGACCTTTACGAAGCTTTTGGCAATATTTGGGATGTAGTGTATGGCTAAATTCAGCTACAAACTTGAGTGCTGCAAATGTGGTGCTGTTTGCGAGGAATCGGACGTATCTTCGTCGCTCGAGCAAACAACTGATGCTAATGGTAGATGGGTCGATGCTAAGCGAACTATCAATGCAAAAATTGTTACCACCTTTGTAAAGATTCCCGCTGGCGGCCACTGCATTTGCGGACGAGACGCAGGTGAGCACCTTCACCGCAAGTGCATCATTTGCGGTTATTACTGGTCCGAAGACACGATGGAGCAATCATGAGCCGTACCCGGGCGAAGGGAACTTCATTCGAGACAGAGGTTGTAAAATTCTTGCAATCTATGGGATTCGTTGAGACAAAACGCCATGTCTTGAACTCGCCATTTGGAGACATCGATGGCATTCCAATGGTATTGGAGTGTAAGAACCACAAAGAGATGGCGCTTTCCGAGTGGATGAACCAAGCGGCCAAGTCGGCGGAAAAGGCCGGCAAGCTGCACGCTGTTTGCCATAAGCGCAAAGGCAAGGGTGTCTCTCAGGCGTACGTGACGATGCCCTTGGAAGTTTACGCAGAACTACTGCGGTTTTACGATGAAGGCTTACTAGCTGAATCGTTAATAATTACTAGCGACGATGATGTATAATGTCCCAAGATAATCGCAGAAAGTCGGCACCGACCGACGAAGACTTGACCGTAATCGGCTTTGAAGAATGGCAGATTACGCTTATTCGCCAGCTTGCTCCTCATTTGCAATGGGTCGCCTATGATGAGTTTGTGCGTCGACTAATGTCGAATCAAAGCACAGACTCGTTCTACTTCTAGGAATACTATGTCGTCAAATAACTGGGATAGTCGTTTCGAGGAAATTGTGGCAAGCTATGCCGATGAAGCAGACCACCCCGTTCGTCGCCTTGTGGGTGAAGAAGCCTACGTCGAAATGATGCAGATGGCTCGCGCCACCAACATGTTGACATTACGCAAAGATGCTGCTCAAGAGCGTTATCTGACCGCCCTTGGAAACCTCCACACCTCTATAGCCCTTGTTCTAATCGGTACCTTTTTTCTAGGCATCGGTTGGTCAATTTATGCTTGGATTTAATGAGTAAATTTAGCCAATTCATATCTGACTCGGTTTCGCCACCGGAGGTAGATGCGTTTGAGATTTTGGGTTACACCCCAACCGAGCGCCAGAAGGCCTTCCACGAAGAATCCAAGAAGAAGATTGACGCCATCCTCTATGGTGGCGCTGCTGGTGGTGGAAAATCCTGCGCTTTCATCATGGACGCTATTTGGCACGCAGCCAATTATCCGGGCATCAAGATTGGCTGTTTCCGTCGCTCATACCCCGAGCTCGAGGAATCTTTCCTTGCCGAGTTGGCCAAGAGAAACTATGCTCGCGAGCTGGGAGCAAAGTGGAACTCGACCAATAAGGTCTTGAAGTTCCCCAACGGTTCACTCATCAACTTCTCGTACGCAGAGAATCTTGTTGACGCATCTCGAATTCTCGGTGGTGAATATCAGGCTTTTTATATTGACGAAGCCTCGCTCATGCTCCCCGCCGTTATCCAGCACATCGAAGAACGTTTGCGTTCCGGTAACAAGTTGATTCCGGTTATTGGCTTGCGCCTAGCAACCAACCCTGGCGGTGTCGGTCACAAGTACCTCAAGGACCGATTTATTAATCCTACCAAGCGTGGAACAATAGTCCATCACGAGCCAGTCGGTGACCGTGGGCTTACGCGCAGCGTGGCCTTCATCCCCGCAAAGGCAACCGATAACCCGTACCTCAATGAGAGCTACGACGCAATCCTCGATTCAATCCCTGACCCCGCTCGCCGTGCGGCGATGCGTGACGGTGACTGGGACGCCATGGTCGGTCAGTTCTTTGACCAGTGGAGCCACGCTACTCACGTTGTTCCCCGATTTGACATTCCCAGGGAATGGCCCCGTTACGCTGGAATTGACTATGGTTACGCTGCCCCGTGGGCTGTCGTGTGGCTTGCCCCGGACAATGACGGACGAATTTGGGTTTACCGAGAGGCTTACTCTACTAAAGTTAATGCCGATGACCAGGCGAAGATTGTCCTCGAGACTGAACGTGGTCATGGCGAAGCTGAAGTCATTCGCGTTGCTGACCCATCAATGTGGGGCAACCGCGGTACGCCGCTTTCTATTGCCGACATTTACGGCATGCAAGGCTGCGGAATCATGCCCGCCAATAATGACCGAATCAACGGCTGGGCCCGCGTTCACCACTTTATGAACCTTGGCCCGGCATGCGAATATCACCGTGCCCAGGGCAAGGACATGTGCCCAATGCTTCACGTTTTTGAAGAGACATGCCCGATGTTCATTGAAACAATTCCGTCTCTTCCACGCTCCAGCGCTCGCCCTGACGACGCTGAAACCCGCAATGTTGACGACCACATTGCTGACGCATTACGATATGTTATTATGGCAGTTGGCACTTACGCTCGACCTATATTGTATGATGAAGAACCGGGGTTCAAAGTTGGTTTGCCCGACTCCATGGTTTACGTCAAACCCGACCAAGAAAATCAGGCTGAACAGTTGCCCACTTTTGGTGGGAAATTTGTTGTTGCCGGCTTCGACCTCAGCCCTTTTTAAAGGAAGACATTAAATGGCAATTACATCTTTCAGAAGGGGCCTCGAGGAGAGCGCCAGCGAGTACCTCAACTCCATTGAAGAGGGCCGCAATAAAAAGAGCCCAAACCGAACCGGTTGGGGTACCGCTATCCCCGTCGGTGGTTCGACTGAGGTTAACCCTGGTCAGAACGTTACAGCTGGAACGCTCGACCGTCAAACTTTTATGGAGCAATTGCTCCAAGCGTACCTCGCCTGCCCCTGGTCTTCGGCTTGCATCGACGTAATCGCCCGCACCTGTACTGCTGGTGGACTTGAAGTTGTTTACGAAAGCTCAGTCTACGGCCCACAGGAAGCTCCGGAAGCTCCGCAGGAAGTCAAGGACATCCAACAACTCCTGAAGTACGTCAACCCGCATGACGACATCCGCCAGCTGATGCGACGCGTCATCACTGACCTCCTCATTTTTGGTGACTCATTTACTGAAGTTGTTTGGGTCATGGGCGCCCCTGCCGCTTTATATCCGCTTGACCCCACGACGATGACCGTCCTCTCTGACGAACACGGCAATGTCAATGGCTACTACCAAAAGACGCGTACCAACCGCGAAGCTCGGTTCAAGCGTCACGAAGTAATTCACGTCAAGTTTGACTCTCCGGGCGACACCCTGTACGGTGTTTCGCCGACGCAGAAGAACATTCTTCCCATCACCTCATGGCTCTTCACCGCCGCTTTGGTCAAGGAAACCATGAAGCGTGGCGACCCCATGCGTTTGCACGTTGACTGGCCTATGGCTCTTCCGGAAACGGAAATGAAGCGCCTTCAACAGCAGTACGCAGTCCGCAACCTCGGTTCGCGCAACATCGGTAATCTCTTTGAGACCAAGGGTGGCGCTGCCGTTCAGGAAATGGGTACCAACCAAATCAATAACTGGTTGAACACTCTCCAGCAGCGTCGTGACGAAATCTTGTCGGGTTATGGCGTTCCGCCCTCTAAGGTCGGCGTCATTGAGGCAGGCAACATCGGTGGCGGTACTGGAACACAGCAGGACAAGACTTTTCGCGTTAACACCTGTGGGCCTATTCAAGAAATCATTCTTGAAAAGTTTGCTTTTAAACTTATTTACGAAGCCTACGGAATCAAGGACTGGACTCTCAAGTTCGGCGTGGTTGACTGGCGAGACGACGAAGTCATTGAAATGATTCGTGACCAGCGAATTCGCAATGGTTCTTGGACGCTTAACCGTGCTCGTGCCGACATCGGCGAACCGCCTGTTGACGGTGGTGATGACCCGATTCTGGTCGACCGTCAGAATATGGTTCTGTGGTCAGACCTCAAGGAACTCTCTAAGGCAAACCTTGCCGTTGTCCAGGTCCAGGGCGAGCCGAAGAACATGGTTCAAGCCCCCAACACCAACCCCAGCGGAGCAATAAAGCCGCGCCAAGCGCCGTCGACCCTTGGAGCGCCTACGTCGCCTAAGGGCACCGAAAGTTTTGTTGTCACCGATGAAATTGTTGCACTTGCCAAGGCTCTGAGTGAAGCAATCGAAAGGCAGAAAAATGACAACGCCCAAGAAGGATGAAGCTCCCTCGGAACAGCCGATGGGCGACCTTTTGCCACCGACGCAAGCGTCTCCCTACGGCCAACTTATTCCTTACCCTGGAATGACCGCTGCCAAAGCTGCTGCTTTGGTTCCTAAGCAAATCGGTTAATGGGCGGTTCGAACTATCTTGGCAGGGCCGGTGCGTATGCTTTGCACAAACGGTACCCAACTGGTTCGCAGACTCCCGACCAGCTGAAGGCAGAGCGAGCTAACCTTTTAAAAGCTCGTGAAGCCCGAGGCTTGTATCACCACACACGTTCTACGCCTTACCGAGGATTAAAGAAACCTTCGCAAAAGGGCCGTGGCGACATGGCCGCGTCCAGGGCTTATCGAATGAAAGATATTTATTTCCTCAAGGGTCGAGCCCTTGGTGTAAGATATATACGTTTCAAAAACAAAGCGGCATTGCCAAAGCTTCGCGTCATTGGCGTTAACCGCAAGTTTAAGAAGCGCGTTTCATCTAGTCGCTACGCAGGTAGAACGGCATGGGGCGCGGCAAGAACTCACTCGTTTAAAAAACGACTAACCAAACGTGGTAGGCGTTTTCACCAGCAAAGCCGGTGGAAGTACCGTGGCCACAAATTTACTCCTCGTTAATCATGGAAAACAGTTTCTCACCACCAGAACAAGTTCGCAAGAACGCAGCACGCGGTCTCGAGCTACGCAAAAAGCATGGACGCGGCATGACCGCCGTCGGTGTTGCGCGCGCTCGCGACCTCTCTAACGGCAAGCACATCCCGATGGCCACCATCAAGCGCATGCACTCATACTTTGCTCGACATGAAGTCGACAAAAAGGGTGAGGGTTGGGGCAAGGATTCTGCTGGCTACATCGCATGGTTGGGCTGGGGCGGAGACGCTGGACGTTCATGGGTTAACGGGATTATTCGTAAAAATCACGCTAACGAATCTCAGGAGGTTTTTGAGAGCATGGCTTCCAGCAAAGCCGCAGTTGTCCGTGGCATTTTTATTCGCCCCGGAGTATCCAAGAACAATCGCTTGTACACCAAAGAAAACATTGGCAAGGCAATCTTTCGCATGCAGGAGCACCTTGCAAGTGGCGAAGGTCTTCCGTTGACTATGGCGACCAGCCACGCAGCGGCTTTTCAAGACGACGCCCTTTCCACCGTTGGCCGTATCACCAAGGTGATGCAGCTGCCTGACGGTTCAGGTCAATTCGAAGCCGAGATTGCCAACACCTCACAAGGTCGCGACATCGCCGCTCTTGCTGTTGGTAAGTTCATCAAAGGTGTTTCCATCCGTGGCGAATGGCTCGGCGAACTTGGCCGCGTTACTCAACCCGACGGCACCGAGGCTTCCACCGCGTCAGACCTCCGAATTGTTGGCGTTGACTTTACTCACAGCCCCGGAGTTGACGGAGCTGAAATTAAGTATGCCGTTTTAGCTGAATCATTTGCATCGAGTCCCTATAATATTGTCGAGTCTGTTGAGCCTATTGAAATTGTGGCTCGAGACGAAAGCATTGTTGCTAAGGAGACCGCCGACATTATTCGTGGCGCGGTTGACAAGGCAGTGGAGAACGCAGTGGCAACCATCATGGAGAAGGACAGCACAAAGCCGTATGGCGATGTTGCTTACGCCGACCCAGGTTACCAGCAAGACAAGCAAAAGCGTTATCCAATTAATGGTGCTGGTCACGTACGTGCCGCTTGGTCGTACATTAACCAGCCCAAGAACGCCAAGAAGTACACGGCGGCTCAGCTTGCTCGGATTAAGTCCCGAATCAAGTCTGCCGCCAAGAAGTTTGGTGTGAATATTGTCAGTGAGCACGAAATGCTTACCGACGAGATTTTCAGCGTTCTTGAAGCTTACGCTTCGATTGCGCTTGTGAACGACGACGACAGTATCAGCATTACGGGTTACGCAACTGACCCGCACCAGCTGAAGACTGTTGCCAATCGTATTGCTTTTGGAGCGATTGCTGCCATGCACGCAATTGACCCAGATGACGATGGCGACATCTACCTGTCGAAGCCGGATTGGTCAAAGGTTGACGCTACTGGCGATGCCGGTGGCATGAGCCCCGAGGATGAGGATTCTATGGACGACAACAACATGGAATGCGAACACTGCGGGAACACCGACTGTCCGGAGGGCTCTAACTACTGCCATGCATGTGGTGAGAGCCTGCCAAGTTTTGACAACCCCAAGTCGAACGTGGAATGTGAGAGCTGCGGAGCCGAGTGTTCGGAAGACGCAATTCACTGCCACATGTGTGGGGTTGAGTTGCCTAAGGCCGTTACCAGTAACGCGCTTGGGTGTGGCAACTGTGGGGCAACCGCTCCCCAGGACGCCATGTATTGCCCCACCTGCGGGGACCCCGTACCACAGGCCGAGTCAACCGACGAAGCCTCTAACCTTAATGAGGAGGAAGTCAAAGTGGAGAACAACACCACTGAAGCTGTGACTTCGGCTGAGGAGACGGCTACCGCTGGTCTTACGCTGAGCACTGCTGACCTTCAGGCCATCGCCAAGATGGTCATCGCGGGCCTCAAGCCTGCGGAAAGCACTGAGCCTGCTGCTGACGCTGAGGCTGAAATCGACGAGCCCGCCGAGGTGAAGGCTGAAGAGCCCGCCGAGGAAATCGTTGCCGAAGAGCCTGCTGCCGAAGTGGAAGCTACCGAATCTAACTCACAGGAGATTGATGTGACTGACAATATGTTCACCGCCGAGCAAGTGCAGGCGATTGTTGCGGAGGCTGCCGCTAAGGCTGCTACCGCTGCCGTCGAAGCTGCGCGTAACGCTGCTGTTGAGGACTACCGCGCTGGCCGTGGTGTTCGCAAGGGCCTTACGAGCTCGACGATTGCTAACGACGCTTCGGACCTGTCCGAGGCTGAGTTCACCCCCGAGATGCTCGCTGAGATGACCTCGACCCAATTCCGCAAGGCGCAAAACGAAGTTTGGAGCAACTCACCGTTCTTCCAAGCCAAGTTCGCACAAGCCGACCGCGGTTTCTAACCCCTAACCCTCTACCCTTACAGGAGAAATAACAAAATGGCTACTGACCTTCAGGAAGCCCTCACTGCTGCCGGTGCTGCTGCGCTGGTCCAGAAGCAGATTGACCCGGTGCTGCTCGAGTACCAGCGTCGCTACGCTCCCCTGGTCCGCGCTCTGCCTTCGGTTAAGTGGGGCTCAACGGTTTACTACTTCAACAAGCGCACGACTCTGCCGTCCGGTGGTTTCGTGACCGACGGTGGCGCTCGCGCTATCTCGACCTCCAACTACGCCCAGGAGAACTTCCAGATTCGTCTGCTCCAGAGCGTCGGCGCTGTTACCGGTTACGCGCAGGCTGTTACTGCCGACCAAATCGGTGACCTCCGTGCCCGTGAAATCGAGGGTGCTGCCCGCGGTTTGTACTGGGACATGGAAGCTGCAATCGTTTGGGGTGCTGAAGCTCCGACGGCTGCCGGCCCGTACCCGCAGTTTGACGGTCTTGACACCATGGTGTCGTCCTTCACCTCCGCTTCGACCGGTGGCCCTTCGCAGGGTATCGGTGGCGGTGCCATCGACAACTACGGTGGTGCTTCGACTTGGGGCGCTCCTGCGTTCAACCCTTGGACCGACGGCGTTGACCAAAACGCTATCGACTTCGCTGGCAACCAGCTGACTCTTGGTGGTCTCGACATGTTGATTGACATGGTTGAGTCCAACGTCGCTGAGCCCATCGAGAACGCCGAGTGGATGTTCCTCATGTCGCCTTCCGCGAACAGCCGTCTGTCGCAGCTTCTGGTTAACCAGCAGCGCTTCGTTGACCAGGTTGAGATTGCCGCCGGCCTCATCGTCCCCACCTACCGTGGTGTGCCGATTGTGAAGTCGTCGTTCCTCTCCCCCCGCACCAACAAGATGACTGCGGTCACCTTGGCTGCGGCTGGTACCGGTGCTCTCGTTAACGGAACCGTGTACAACTACAAGCTGGCTCCGGTTATCGCTCGCTTCGGTGAAATTCAGGCTTCGGACACGCAGGCTTTCACTGCCGTGACCACGACTGCCCAGTCAATTTCGCTGAGCTTCTCGACCCCGACCGGCCCTGAGGGCTCGCAGCCGACGCACTACAAGGTGTACCGCGCTACGGGTTCCACGCCTGCCAACTCGGCTTACATCCTCTTGGGTGTTGTCGACGCCAACTACCTCGACGCTTCCGGAAACATCTGGCAGACCACGAAGATTGTTGACAACGGCACCGGCCTGGTCATCTCGGACGGTACGCACGCTGCGACCAACCAGCCGTCGACCTACCAGTACCAGAACACTGGCCTTCACCCGCTGACCTCCTCGGGCGAGCAGAGCATCTACCTGATGTCTCGCGACCCGAACTACATCGTGCGCCCCTTCGTGCGTGAGATGCAGCCGGTCAACGTGTTCCCGACCACCGCTTCGCCTGACAGCCTGCCTTTCGCGTTCGTCGCGGACACCACGCTCGCTGTTCGTGGACCGAAGTACCTCGGTCGTCTGGCTAACGTGCTCGGCGCTCTGGACAAGAACGCTGGCTGGGGTGGTACTTACACTTCGGCTCAGTCGGTCAACCCGTCCTACATCGTCGACTAACCCTCTCGGGTTGGTTAACCAACACTCTAGGGAAGGGGTGGGGGTTCGGGGGTTTCCCTCGTTCCTCCACCCCCAGCTCCCACCCCTCTCTAGTTCTACAAGGTATAAATTATGGCTATTTTTATTGCAGCTGACCAACCGCGTGTTGCGGGAGGCGTTGAGTGGAAGCTTGGCGGACCCGAGGGTGCTATCGCTGTAGACGAGAAGGTCGCGTTCACGCTTTTGCGTGAGCTCCCGCAGTTCTTCTCAGTTGTTGCTGAGCCCGTTAAGAAGGTCGTTAAGGCCGTCGAAGAGGCCGAGCACGTCATTATTGACGAGGTTGAGGCCATCGCTGATAAGGTCGCTCCCAAGCGCCGCAGCGCCGCACCGAAGGAGTAATACACATGGCTGTAGCAGACGGGTCCCAGTATTCGGACCCCGTTACGCTGGCCAGTGTTGCTGACTTTAAACGGCGCTACCCCGAATTGGTGGTCGACTTAGACCCCACCACTATTGCGGATATTCTTGTTGAGGCTACATCTCACCTTGAAGACCGTACCGGTCGTCGTTTGTCTCCATTCACTGGACACATTTACGAGGACCGGCTTTTTGGTATTGACCCAGATGAATATGGGACCAATGCCGACATGCCTATCGACATCTATGGTTCGCTAGGCATCTCTCAAGCTATCGCACTTGGAGCATCGTCGCTCGTGCGTCACTTTTGGCTTGACCAGTTCGCCCCCACTTACCCCGAGCTCTGGACGTATGACATCCAAAGCATGGTCATTTACCGCACCTATGGTGACTTTCAAGTAATTGACTTCAAGAACGGCGGTATCCGTGGCCCAGACACCACAGACGGCCACGTATGGCTTCGCCTTGGCACTTTTTCCCCCGAAGGAACGCGTGTACGCGTTGTTTACAACGGCGGTTACACCAAGGGAATTCCGCCCTCACTTCGTCGTGCATGCCTCTTCCAGGCGGCTAAGTTTGTCATTCTCGAGTTCGAACCTCAGACGCGTCAGCAGATGAATCTGGACGAAATCCAAAAGCAGATTGACGACCTTATTGCCCCCTGGGTGCGTGGATAATGGCCCGCAACTATAAAGGCATTGACGCATCTTTAAATAAGTTCATCGACATGGCGGACGCCGCTATCAACAGCGTCGAAAGCATGCAGCTTCGGGCTCATGACGTTAAGCCTGCGATGCAACTTATTGTTCAGCAATTCCAGATTATGGAAGCTGAACGTTTCGCACGTCGTGGCCGTTCGCCGTCATATGGCCATTACGACACATGGCAGCCGGACTCTGACGCGACCCTGCAACGTCGCTATAAAAGGTTTGGCATTGAAACTACCGACCCGCTTAAAGTAACGGGCATGCTTCAAAAGGCCGCCACAAACCCTCAAGTTGCCTACAGCCCGCAAGGCGCAATCATTGGCGTTAACGTCCGGGCATCGGCAAGGGAATTTGGTTATCCGCAGGGCATGAGCCAACAAGCCTGGGACAGCTACAGTCGCAATCGCGACTATGGCCTTTACCACCAACAGGGTTCTGGCAAGAACCCCAAGCGGTCATTTGTCGGCATTGAAACCCCTCAGTTTCGCGTAATCGCAAAAAAAATTGTCGCTGCCTACGTTTGGGGCGAATCGATTGAAGAATTTGGCCTTAAGCAAAAAGCGATTCTTCGAGACAACAAACGAGCGCCTGAACACATGAAATTCAAGCAATATGTGTCCAAGTCAAAAGACCGAAATGCGCGCCGCAAAACTGGTCATTTGCAAGTTGAAACCGAAGCTCGCTATGCCCGTGGCTACACGAAAGAAGCCCAGGCTGTAAACCGTGCGGCAAAAGACGCTCACAAGGAAAAGCAGCTGATAGAATCAATGAAGGGCATGAAGTTTGAAAGCTTTGAATCTTGGATGAATCATCAACACCCGCGTTCTGGTGAATGGTTGTGGGACCACCACCAATTAACGTGGGACAGCTTGGGCGGCAGAAGGGGATACGAAACCTTTGTCCACGCAGCCAAAATGCACGCCAACAACCCCCGCGCATTTGCTGAAACCATTAAAAAGGCGGGTATCACGCCAGCTGGGGCAAAGTTTTACAACGAATATGGTGTTCGGTACTTCAAGGAAACTGGCGGTAACTTAAAATGACACAACCTCGCAAGTGGTGGACAGACTGGACACTGTTGTCCAATGACGACAATAATGTGTTTGGCCCAATTTATGGCGCTCACTCTGTCCAAGAAGCTTTTTACAATACTTTGCAAAAATGGATGTCAACTTATGTCGCCGAAGTTAACAGGCGTCTTGGGTCAACCGTCTTGCTAGAACCCTTTGAATACCGTCATCGTCCGGATTACCGCACCCTCCCACGCAATGCTTCCTGTGCGGTCATGGTTGACGTTCTGCGCACCGCAGGAGCCCCTCAGATTTATCAGGACTCTATCAGAACCAACTGGGTAGTTCGCCTGACCATTTTTGTTTACGGAACCAAGGACTGGCAAGAAACGCAAGCTTTGACCTCGGCCTACGCAGCCTGCATGCGAACTCTAATTATCCAAAACCGTGGTCTAGATGGCTTCGCTGAAACCACTATTTGGGAGGGCGAAAACTACACCGAAGGCGAACATTCGTCAGGCCGCACAACGGGAATCTCGGAATTGGGCTTTACAGTAACAGTTGGCAATGCTGTTAATATGTTTGGTGGGTTGCCATCCCCGCAGTATGCTGCGACTGGTGTCAACACAAATCCGACTACTCAACCGCCCGCAGATATTCCCATTGCGACTGCGACGGACATTACGGTGGACATAGAGAAAAAATGAGCAACAAGATTAAAGTTCTAGTTCAATCCCCCGCCGTTATTCAAGACAGTTCTGGGCACCCCCTGCTTCCGGGCCGGGCGTACGATGTTGTGCGTGATGCCCGCATCGATGATTTTATTTCTGAAGGTTTTCTGACCGAGTTTGTCCCCGCCGAAGAGGTCGAGGAAAAGGTCGAAGTCAAGAAGGCCGCCACCCCCACTAAAACCCAGCGGTCTCAGGAAACTGACTCCGCCAATCAATAGGAGAACCTACTATGGCTACTGCTCCTGGCGTTAGCATTAACGTAAATGCTGCTTCGTCCAGCCCGCGCCAAAATCCGCCCACTTCAACCTGGTTCGTTACCGGTGTTGCGAGTGGCCCTTCTGGCGTTGCTGTTCCGATTAACTCCATGCAGGACTTCCAGACCTACTTCGGTCGCGTCGTCAACGGCTCGCTGACCGGTCGCTACACCGGCCAGGGAACCTCGAGCGTCATCGACAGCACCCTGCTGTTCGACGCCCTTGACGTTTTCTTCCGCGAAGGCGGCGTTAACGCTTTTGTGTCTGCCGCTGTCGCTTCTAGCGGCACCAAGGCGACTGGTTCAGCTGGCTTGACCACGCTGACCGCCGCTGGCGCTGGCACCTGGGCTAACTCGAGCTCGAGCAACAGCAACGGTTTGATTCTCGCAATCACCTTTGTCGCTTCCTCTCAGTACATTGCCCAGATTTCGTTCAACGGAAACGTGATGGCGACCTCGCCGGTTCTTGGCGGCGACGCTGACATCAAGAACTGGATTAACTCGCTTCCGGCTTACGTCGGCCTTGCTGCTGCGACCACCGCGGGTAGCGTTACCAACGCTCTTCCGACCACGGGCACCACGAAGTACTACTTCACTGGTGGGCTCGACGCTGCTGTTGCCGATGCTGACTACGCGACCGCTCTGACGTTCTTCACGGACACCTACGGTCCCGGTCAAGTTTCTGCTCCTGGTGTGACCACTGCGGCTGTTTACGCCTCGCTGACGAACCACGCGCTTGCCTTCAACCGCGTTGCTTTGCTCGACGGTGCCAACACGGCGACTGCGGCCACTTTGACGAGCGCTGTCATTGCGTTGCAAAGCGCTGCTACCGACGCGTCCTACGCGGCGATGTTCGCCCCGTGGCTTATCGTCCCTGGCATTTCGAACATCAACCCGGGCAACACCACGAACCTTGTCTTCAACCGCACCGTTGCGCCTTCCGCTCTTGCGGCTGCCAACATTGCGCAGACTGACCAGGCAAACGACTGCAACCTTCCGGCTGCTGGCATTGCGCACGGTTCCTCAACGTACGCTGTGAACGTTTCGCAGACCTTCTCGGCTACCGACCGTGCTTCGCTGAACTCCGGTGGCGTTAACGTTATCCGCAATGTTCCGAACGTCAACACGATTGCTATCTACGGTTTCCGTTCCTGCGCGTACGACCCGGCCTGGCAGTTCTTCAACAACGTTCGTTTCCGGATGCAAGCTGTCCGCGACTTCGACATCATTGGCGAGTCCTTCATCTTCGCAGAAATCGACGGCAAGGGACAAATCTTCTCGAAGCTTCAGGGCGCCCTGGCTGGTCAATGCCAGGCTTACTGGATTCGTAAGAGCATTTACGGTGCCAACGCCTCCGATGCCTTCACCGTCAACTGTGGCCCGCAAATCAACACTCCCGCGACCATCGCGGCTGGGCAGATTAACGCTCAGGTGAACTTGCGCATGTCTCCGTTCGGCGAACTTGTGACCGTCAACATCACCAAGTACAGCATCACGTCGGCCCTGCCGAACTACAACCAATAATAACTTTCTTAAAGTTTTCAAGGAGAACTTAAATGGCTACTCAAGTTTCCGGCCACTTTTACGGGTCAGAACAACAATGGCTTGCCACGTTGAGCATCAACGGCACCGACTACGGCACGTTTGACAAGTTCGCGGGTGGCGATGTTTCCGCCCCGGTCAACAAGCACCGCCCCGGTGGCATGGGCCCCGAAATCACCTACCTGTCGCTTCCGACCTACTCGGACGTTACGCTGACCAAGGTGTACGAGACCCAGAACGACCACGACCGTGTTGCTACCCTGCACGGCCTGGTTGGCAATGGCTTGGCTACCGTGACTTTGCAACCGCTGGACGACTCGGGCAACTCCTGGGGAACCCCGCGTACCTACCAGGGTCGCTTGGTTGGCGTCAAGGACGGCGGAACGGACTCGATGTCCAATGCGGCTCGTATGTTCGAAGTCGACATTGCGGTGGAGACCGTTTCCAACTAAACTCTTTACATAACCATTGGAGGAAAAAATGGAATTCCAGATTGAGGGAAATGAAATGCACGATGCGGCACAGGGGGCCCCGGCTCCGGTGAGCCCCCTAGCCGCCCTTCGTGCTCGACGGGACAAGATTGTTGGCGAGCTGTTCATCGACATTCGCGTTCCCCGTTGGAACGAACCGGAAATTTTTGTTCGCTTCAAGCCGGTGTCAACTACTCGCCTTTCCGCAGCGATTGAGAAGCGCCGCAAGAGCAAGGACGAGAACTGGTCGGTTCTGGCTAACGCTGATGTACTTATTGATTCTTGTTTCGGCATTTACGCCGTCATGCCGGAAGACCCCGAGACCAAGCTGTCGCTTCGTCCCAACGAGCCGCATGGCAAGTGGACCAAGTTTGACCCTGACCTTTGTCAGGCTCTTGGACTTGAGGCGAACCGGGCCTCGGACGCCGTTCTTGGTCTGTACCTGACTGAGGGCGACTTGATTGAAACGGCTAACCGTCTGCTCAAGTGGAGCAACATCGCTTCCGACGAAGCTGACGAAGCTTTTTAAAAGACCTGGATGGTCACCCGCACATTGAGACCGCGGCATACGCTGCGATGCTCGGTGCGGACCCACTTCAGGTTTTGCAGTCCGACAGTGTGGATTATCTAATCCATGTTGCCGTTCTGAAACAAACAATGAAACTGACTACAGAACAGAAAATAGAAGAAATTAAAGTTCTGGCGGAATTAGTTGGTATGGAAGTTGCCAAGACATTGGCAAAAATCTTCTAATTATAAATCCACTAACGTGGTGGCCGCCATCCCTCCGGGGGGTGGCGGTCTTTCTATTGAGGTTATTAAATGTCCGAAGAAATGGTCTTACGTCTTGGCTTCCAGTACATGGGAGAGAGCCAGGCTAAGCAATTTATTTCACGACTTAGCGAAGCACAAAAGGAAGCTATCAAGGCTGCCTATGGCGTCGACGACCTCAATGTCGCCATTGAAAAGGGCACCCTCAAGCAAATCGAGTATGCTGAGGCAGTTGCAAAGGGCGGCGAAGCCCTTGCGGCCGCAACTGAATCAACGGACCGTTACCGTAAGGCTAGCCGCGACGCAGCTAAAATGCGTGGCGACTGGGTTTCTGGTCTTGAGAAAAGCACCATTGCCGTCGAAGAAAACACGGTGGCAATCAACGAAAACGCCGACGCGAGCGAAAAGCTTATCCTCAAGCAAAAAGAGGAAATTGCTGCCCTAAAGGCTCAAGCGGAAGCCACCCGAGCGGCCGCAGCTGCAAAGGCGAAAGCCGCCAAAGAAGAAGTCAAGCATGTAACCGAAGCCCAGATGAATCAAAATCTGGCCGACCAGGTTGCGTTTCAGCGCATCTCTTCCCTAAAAAATCTTGAGCTAGCTCAAAGCCATTACTCGAAGAGCTACCTCCGACTCAATAAAATTGCCTCTTCAGCTTCTCCCGCGCTTGAGCGCGTTGCCACCATGGGTGGTCTTGGCATACTCGGTGGTGCCTACGAAAGCGTTAAGACCTACGCCAACATCAACAAGATTGTCATGCAGTCTGTCACTCAAGCTGGCCTTAACCCCAAGGATATTAATTACTACCAACAAGGTATCCTTAAGATTTCGCAAGAAACGGGTCAGTCCGCCCAGGACCTTGCCGAAGCTTTGTACCGTGTTTCATCGGGTACCGCTGGTTGGAATGGCCGAACCAAGAAAAACATTCTTGAGATTACCAAAACCGTTTCCGACCTTACTACTTTGGGTAACATTAAGTCTGGTGTTCAGCAGGAGCAGGCTGCCCGAGTTGTAACTGCTCTTGTCAACTCAGGACTGCGTGACGTTGGTAAAGACCCGACCAAGGCCGCGGCGCTCATCAACGCAGCCGTTGGTTCTGGTGACATCAAGATGTCCGAAATGGTTTCCGCTATGGGTCGCGGTACCTTGCTCGCCGCAAAAGCCCACGGTGTCAGTGCTGCTGACGCAATGTCGTGGGTTGACCTTTTGACCTCGACCGGTACCACTGGTTCCGTTGCTGGTACTTACGTTAAGTCTGGTCTGTCTCAGTTCCTGACCCCGACTGCTCAGGGTGAAAAAGCGTACGCCATGATTGGCGTCGATTCAGCCACCCTTCAGTCATTGGCTGCCAACAAGGGCCTTGGCGCAGCTGTTGCCTATTTCGACCAACACATCAAGACATTCAATCCTTTTAAGAACTACCCCAAGACAAAGGGCGCAGGCGGCGAAAAGGGTGCCGAAAACCAGCTGCAAATGTGGACTGCAAATCAATTCCCGCCAGAATTACTTGCCGAATGGAAGAACGGCTTTAAGGGCTTGACCGGCAAGAAACTTAAAGACGCCCAAGACGCCGTTTTTAGTCTCATTGCGACTAAGGCTTTTGGTGGCTCCAAGGGTTTTACGACCATGGCCGCGTTGCTCGAAAACCCGCAAGGATTTGCAAACATCCGTGCAGCAATTGCTAAAGGCTCCAGCACCGAGCAGTACAAAAAAGATGTCAACCTTGCCGTCAACACTCCGGCTGCGCAATTTAATCGTATCAAGAACACGGTAGTTGCCAATCTTTTTGACATCGGCAAAACCCTTACGCCAGCTGCTCTTGCTTTGGGCAAGTTTCTCGCGGGCCTGACAAGTTTTGTCACGAACTTTAAGCCAGTTCTTGAGATTCTTCTCGGCCTTATTGGCGTTGCCATTGGTAGCGTGCTTAAGGCAAAAACTGCTGGCTTAATGATGAAGGCTTACCCTATTTTGGGTAATGAGATTGGGCGCCTTGACAAGTTCATGAGCAAAATCGGCCTTGGCGAAAAGTGGGGCAAGGTTGGACCCGAGTTCCGTAAGCAAGCCGAATTGGCTCGCATGGACAAAGAAGAAAAGCTTGGGAAGCTATACGCTAAGTTTGGCGAAGATGTTGTTGCGTTCGACGAAAAGGGCGTTGCTCGATTTGTAGGTGCAGTCGATAACCTTATTACTGGCGGAACGCCCGGTAAGTTAAGCGGGGGCGGGGCTACCGGACCGGCAGGAGCCGTCAAGGGTGCCGCGAAGCTTGGCGAAAAAGATATCTCATTCCTTCAACGCCACGTAGAAGGTGGCGACCTGGCTGGAAAGCGAATCACTAAGACATCAATTGCCGAGCACTACGGCATGGACCGCCGAAGCAAGGGCGTTGCCGAAATTTATGACCGTCTTCAAAGCGGCGGGTATATAAACAACAGTTTCTCGTCTAGCGCTATGAAGGATATTCGCGGAGCCGCTGGCGCCGAAAAGGCGGTGGCCGAAGGCTCGAGGGCTGCCGCTGGTGCGGAGGGTGCGCTGGCCCGCGGTGGCGGCATTTTGTCAAAGATTGGCGGAATGGGCGGGGGCCTGGTTGGAGAAATGGGCGGGATGCTTGGCAGCACGCTTGGATTATTGACAGGACCTGTCGGCATGGGCGTCATGGCGATGTTGCCAATTGCCCTGCCTCTAATTAGTTCGGGCCTTCGCGCTCTTGGCGCTAGCAGTGTTATAACCCCAACAACTTCCACTGCCTATACTGGAGCGCTAAACCAGACTCAACTTACAGCTAAGGTTAAAGCCGATAAAGCAAAACTAACCTCTCTCTACGCAAAGCTTCAAAGCACGGGCGTCAGCGGTCCTGCAAACGAGGCAAAGAGAAGCGCCTTGATTGGTCAAATTAGCGCGTTGCAAACTCAAATTTCTTCTGAGACCGGAACTATGGGCGGCCTTAGGACAACTCCGGGCATGAAGACGTACGTCAAGAAGCTGACACATCAAAAGTCATTTTTTGACAAGTACGGCAAAAGTCTTTTGTCGCACACGAGAGTAGACAACAATGGCGACTTTTGGGGAGGCGCGCAGATGGACTACTCTTCGGCGTTTGAACATCAAGTCAATGGTGCCGTTTTTGCTTTGACTCCCGAAAAATTAAAGCAAAAATATGGCAACGCTCTTCCGGCCGACATTTTAGCTCAGTACAAAAAACAATACTTTAAGTCTTTTAAGGGTGGGTTCCAGTCTGGCGGCACTTTAACCGGACAACAAAACGTCGAGAAATTTGGGAAATGGTTTACGAAGTATTTGGGCAACTACCGAACTGCGACCAATGCAAACGTTGTTGCAGCCGGAGGTGCCGTTAACGCTATTGACCCACAGTTCGCTGCTCAGCAATTGTTCAACAACCAAAACAGCGGTCTTTCTTACTGGCTGAATCGCTCAAAGGACAAAAAGTTTGGCACTAAGATGAGCAAGGCCGATGCGGAAAATGCTTACATCAGCCTCCAGCAACAGTCCGGTCAAGCGGCCTACCAGGCAAAGGTTGACAGGGCCTACGCTGCCAATACAAGCATTCCTGCTGCTCAGCGTGCCGAATATGCTCGACAAGCCGATAGGATGACTGCGCAGTCGCAACAGCTTGCTCAAGCCGCAACCGCCTTGGCAAAGAAGAAGGGCCTTACCGCGGACGACATCAAGGGCATCGGAACGGCCATGAGTCAGGCTATTTACCAAATGTACCAGGCGCATGGCATTGGTGCCAGCGCTAAGGATATTGCTGGCGCGTTCCAGGCCGCCCTTACCAACAGCGCCGCGGGCTTAGCAGCAATCGTCAATCAGCACAATTCCAACATTATCATTAGGAACTGGTAGTCATGCCAACACATAGCAATACTATCGTAACGCTTACTCCGGTTAATTTGTCATCTTTAAATGTCAGTGGCAACATGTACTCCAGCATTGACTTTATGCTTCTCGGGGACGCTACATTTAATCTTAGCGGTAGCGGTGGGTGGCAAGTTGTTGACCGCCCCAAGCAAGTTGCCGCTACCCAGTGGTTTGACCGTTCGCCATTTCAGTTGCAATTTGATGGCCTGCTTGATGGTGACTACGGCAATGAATATGTAGCTGGGGCGCTTTGGCCAGCAGGGTGGGTAGGCTCTAAGCCTTATTGGATAGAAGGTTACAACACCAACACTCGCGATGTTTCCCCGGGACAATTTGGAGGTTCGCTCGACATCCAATATAAAAGCTCTGGCGACTATCTTTTTGGCAGTACAAATAGCGTCGAAGCAATGTGTGCACAGCTAAAACAATGGCTTAATCCCGTTCCCGGAACTCACCAACCTCCAGTTTTAAATGTGGCTGGCCCCGTAGAAGGTACGGAAAAAGTTTGGGTTTTGTACAACCTTGAGTTTGGCGAAGCGTTTCGCGACCAAAATACCGGAACCCGTTTTCAGCAAAAAGTCAAGATAACCCTATACGAATACAACCCGTCTATCTCGACACAAATTGGTTACTACAACTTAACGCCCGCGCAAATCTATGCCTTGAACCCACCGCCATCTCCAGTGGGCGGTGGACCCGTCTCTAGCAAGAAATACGTCATTGCCAAGGGGGATACTTTTGCCAAGATTCTTGCAAAGCTTTACCCACACAGCACCGTGAAGGCAACTATTCGTCAAAACCAATTCCTAGCTCTCAATCCAACAGGTTTTAGTTTCAGCAAGCTAAATAGTGGTAAGATGGTCGGTAAGACTATCAAGGTGCCTACCTCTTAATTATGACAGCCGGGTTTACCAACAACATGACGTTGGGAAACTTTACCTTAAACGGTAAACCACTTCCCACCGACTGGACGCAAGCAATCATTAACATATTCATTCAACGTACCATGATGGGCGTTGACACTTTGACGATGCAACTTTCTGACCCTCAACGTCTTTTGCTACGTCAGATTGTCAAACCGGGTGCAACGGTAACCGTTGATGGTCTTAGCTTTACGTTGGTGCAATTCATGAAGGCGTCCGACCAGTTGCAGCTTGTGATGGAATCAACCGGCGTTCACACCATGCGCAATCTTTCGCGAGGTGGTATGACGTATTACCACAATAATAACGCTGCTTCAGCCGAGGTTACACAATTCTTAGCGGCTCTCGCTGGGCCGGCAGGCCTTCAGGTTTCCGGACCGGACTATGCGACTACTTGGCGCAAGCTAGTCACAACCCAGCAGCAGTCTCAGATTAACTTTAACGGTTTAGTGGCCTTGCAACAAGGCACCACAACTGACCCCTACGAAAATGCATGGACCGCGGCAAGCCGTACCGCTTCAACCGTTGGTTGGCGTATGTGGGAATCAAACAACATTATTTATTTTGGACCTGACGAATACTGGCTTGGTAACTTGACGGGCGGAATCCCGCCCATTAATAACGCCATGGGCCTCGGCGGCAAGGTCCCAATTCTGCAAGAATTTACCCAATCTATTCAGCTCATTGACTTTGACTGGGACATTGGGAAGGCTTATTCTCAGGCTACGGTAACTTGCATGTTGGATAGTTTTGACTTTCAAGTTGGCGAAGTGGTAGAATTGGCAAACGTTGGCCCGGCATCTGGCTACTGGTTAGTGGCAGGAATCCAACGTGACTTCTATATGCCGCAAGCTACATTAACTTTGCAGGTTCCTATGCCGTTCGTGTCCGTATTCGACCCCAGCTCCAAGCCGGTTTCGGGTTTCCCATTGGTACCGTCCAGCAAGCTGTCAGGATTCTTAATATGAGAGGCCCCGACTCAAACGCCTGGCTCCAGGCCGTAGTTAAAAATCAATTTGGCGGGACACTAACCTCCATCCCCGCAAATACCGGCATGTTCTATGCCGTTGTTGTTGACACCGACGCGACCAACTCGTCGCTTGAGACCGGATTAATGCGAGTTAAGATTCCGCAAATCAATGGGCAGAATCCCTACCCACCTACTCCATATCCCGGTTCCACTGCGCCCCCGGCAGGCACTACGGCAGTAGTGGCATTTTCTGGATTTGGCGCTGTCCCCATGGTGCTTGGTTTTATGAATTGGCAAGGAAGCCAGTTCAGAATGGGTTCTGGCGCGCCAGCCTCTTCGCTTGGTTCGGTCGGCGACACGTACCTCGACTACACCGCGTCTGTAATATACGGCCCCAAAACCTCAACTGGCTGGGGTACTGGACACACAATTGGTGGAAGCGGGGGAAGCGGAGTTACTTCTGTAACAGCAGGAGACTCAAGCATAACAATTGGTGGAACATCTACCGCGCCGACCGTTCGGGTTAGCCCCGCCGGCACCTCAGGCACTTACGGTTCTGCAACCCAGGTTCCCAGTATCACAACTGATTCAACTGGGCGCATCACTTCCATCACAGTGAGCGCTCCGCTAGATGCAACAAAATTACCGCTATCCGGTGGGACTTTGACCGGCTCACTCTATGGCACAACTGCAACATGGTCTGGCGAAGACACGGCAACCGACTTCAAGGCAACCGGCCTTACAGGAGCTACGGCTGGCGCACGTTTTGTTGGCGGCACTGTTTCAGGCTATCCAACTACAGGCACGTTTCAAGTTGGAGACTTTGTGGTCGACCAATCTGCAACGGTTTGGATTTGCGTTGCTGCGGGTAGTCCCGGCACGTGGTCTCCCAGCGAGAGCGTTTCCGTTGTTCGTCAAGCTGCCGCGCCTTCCCCGACTTTGCTCGGACAAATCTGGGTTGTTTCCGGTGGCGGTGGTGCTACCGCGACGCTTCCCGCTTCGCCGCTCGAGGGGTCAACATGGGGCGTTATTAACAACAGCAATAGCAGCGTCACCATTTATTCGGCTAGTGGTCAGAAACTGAACATCGGAAACCAACAGTTTAATTCAACTCAGCCGTACACCGTTGACAAAAGTGGCGTGTACCTGTTCATGTACAGCCCTGCTGACTCAACCTGGTACGCCACTACCGCAAATGACATTGGCGACACCATCAACACGCTTGCCATTAACCGCGGTGGCACCAACCTAACTACCTCTGGTTCTGCTGGACAACGTTTAATTTCTAACGGCTCGAGCTATAACCAGAGTTTAGACGCTGCTGTGACATACTCCGGCTTGTGGGGTAGCGCTGGCCCGGCTATTCAAAACTTTGATTTTCCCACAACTTTTTTGGCTGATGCCAGCACCCCTCAGGCAAGTCTTACCAAGGGTACCGTTTATTGCACGGCCATTTACGTCCCTTACGCAATCACAGCTTCTAAGATTTGGATTGGCTGCGGCGCCAGCGTTGCCTGTAACTGCACCTTGGGCCTTTATAGCTCAACGGCGCAGTTGGGTTACACCGGAACAGTGACCACCACGACACAGGGCGTTCAAAGCGGAACGTTAACAGCAACCAGCACGGGTTCACTTAGCCTTACTCCAGGTTGGTACTACATTGCCGTTGTCAGCACGACCACTAACACGACCAACATCTGGGGCGCAAATGCAGCAAACGCTGTGTTTGTCAACATGGGGACAACCTCCGGAACCGCCAGCACTCTTACTGGCCGCACTTGCATTTTGCAGACAAGCAATACAACCGGAATTACCAGCAACAGTCCGGCGGTTTCTGGTGTCACCCCAACAATGTCGCCATTGCTTTTCTGGGCGGGCATTAGCTAATGCCGAAACCCTTTATTTTTAAGGTAAAATTGTCAACGGGGATTCCATGGCGCAACCGATAACTAATTTAACTGGGGTTTGGGTGCCTAATGCGGGCATCAATTTGTCATGGACGGCCGCCGAAGACGTAACTTCTACGTCGACTTACGAAATCTACTATTTGGCCAACGGAAAATACGTTCAATATGCTGTTGCTGCCCCCAAGCCGGTTCGAGTGGCGGGGACTTCGAGCGTTTCTCTGAGCCCGCCGGCAACCACTTTTACATTTCCGTGGTCGATTATGGTAACCTTAGGGCCCAGCAACAATACCCCCTCTGCCATTACCATGGCCGTTCAGCATGTTACTTACGCGGGAGAAGAATCAGCGCTTGTAACAGCTACGATTTACCCTCCCGCTGTTGGCCCCAAAAACGCACCGCATATGCGAAATGGTTTTTTTCTTGACGCATACGGACAGACCACGGTATCAGAAGAAAATTCTCAAGACGAAATTTATGACAATGTTTCTATGATTTTGGGAACAACTGTTGGACAACGTACATTAGTTCCAGCTTTTGGTATCCCAGACCTAACATTTGCGCGCATCAATCCTGCCGACATTGAAAGCATGGTCGCTGAGTGGGAAAAGCGAGCTCGAGTAAATATCGCTGTTTCTTACGATAATTCAAACCAGGCGTTAATATCCGCCTCGATTCAAATTAATGGAGCATAATGAGTAGCAACGGTTACATCAGTCTTCCGGTTGTTACGGACAGCGAGACGCTTGTCCAATCGGCGTTGTCTAACATTGCGTCTAACCTTCCTGGATGGACGCCGCGTGAAGGCAATCTTGAGGTTTTGCTCCTTGAGGAATTTGCGAGCATGCTGGCTGAAGTTGCAACTGAAGCTAGCGTTGTACCTGACTCTATTTTTGAATACTTTGGCTCGCTCGTGGGCATTACGCCTTTGGCCGGAACTGCCGCTCAAATCACGGCGCAGTGGACCTTGTTGAATGCCGCATCTGGTGGTTACACAATCCCAGCTGGCACTGCCGCGGGTCTTTATTTTCAAGGGAACAGCTATGTCTTTGCCTTGAACAGCGATTTGACTATTACTGGCACCACTGGTACCGCCACAATGACCGCTGTCCAGGTGGGCTCGGCTTATAATATTTGGGAATTCCCAAATTTTTCCCTTGGCCTTAGTTACCTGTCGATGCTTTCGCCCGATGTCAATGTCTCTAACATTTTGGTTGTCGACACGCCCCTTACGAACGGTTCCCTGACAAGCGGTGTGGACCCCGAAACCGACAGCGCTTACAAAGACCGTCTTGCCAATGAGCTTACGCTTTTAGCTCCGCGCCCAATCACGGCATCAGACTACGCCACCATCGCTCGCAATGTGTCCGGCATAACTCGCGCTATGGCGATTGATGCGTTTAATCCATTTACCAATACGTTGTCATTAAGCGACTCCACCATGGCCAGTGCGGCCGATTACACGCCGGTTGGCACCGGCTCGGGCGGAGTGACGCCGACCATCGCTGCTTCATCAAGCGCTTTGACGATGACTGCCGTCGCGGTCCCCACCACAACTCCGACTATTGCATGCAGCGTTGGCGCAACCACGGCCACCGTGGGCTCGGGCCTCACCATCTTCCCCACGTCTGCCGCTCCCGTGTTTGGCATCATTACCGACGCTACGAATGGCAATGAAATTATCGCCATCATCAATCAAACTGGAACGACTTGGACTCTTGCAACGCCCATCAAGTACGTTCACACCGCTGGTACGGCTACGGTTCGCATCATGCAGGGAGTGCAGTTCCCCGTTCAGTCAAATTTGACGACTAACTCCGTTTACTGGCAAGCAGCATCAATGGTCAAGTGCGGCACCGATACTACCGCCGTTGCTACGCCGTACATTGTTGCCATGGCGACCTACTCGGATGGTAGCAAATTAATGGCATCCAGCTGCCGAAAGCTTAGTAGCGTCTATTACGACTACACTAACGGTCAGTTTACTAAGTTAATTAATGCAAACATGACGGCGCTTAATACGTCATCGTCGAATTATCTTGCGCCCAATAACCCAAGCTCGGTTTACAATCACTCGCTCTATCCGTACATGACCGGCTTGTCCGTTTACGTTTTGTATGCAAACGCAACGTCAACCAAGACGCACTCCATTAGCTACCCCTCCATTGCGCAGACGCCGTTTGATTTCACCGCGACTACCGGCACGGAAGCCCTAAGCAACCCGTTGAGTGATTACAACTGGGTTCCTGACGCCAACTTGAGCTCATATGGATTCGGAAGCTATCCGGGTTCGTCGTGGAGCATGATTAACAACACGACTTGGATTAGTTCATTAGGCAGCAACAACCTGACCGCTTTGCCTGGCTATGGATTCCAGCTTACCGGTAGCGGAACTTTAGCGGCCCCCATAACTGCCGTTTCGCCTGTGTTCAACTTGTCGGCAGACACGCAAACCAATTTCACCGCTACCGTAAATGTTAATGCGCTTAACGTTCTTGGTGGATTGAGCAATATCCAGCTTAAGGTCCTAGACGTGGCGGCGACGGTATCTGCCGGAAGCAACCAATATCTCACGGCTGCCTCCGGTTCGGTTATTAGCCCGACTGCCGCTGCACCCAATCAGGTTCTCACGGTCAATTTTTCGCTTACCGCGAATACAGGCAAGGACCTTCAGCTTGTTGTCATTTTTGGTAGCGGCTTAAATGTCGGGGCAAACACTAACGTTCTTGTTGGTGGTATCGGCGTTTTTTATCAGACTTTTACGCCAGCCCAGGTGCTGCAAAACATTGAAATTGAAAACGGATTCTCTTGGATTCCCGGCGGTTACTATTCGACCAACTCCTATGCGTCTGCTCGCAATGTTGCGGTCATCCCCGTTGACTCAAACGGTCTTTCGTTGACCGAATCGATGCAAGACTCCTTGGCCGACTACCTCGAGACTTATCGTGAAGCCAACTTTGCGGTGAATGTTTGCCAGCCAAACTACGTGCCAGTTGATGTATCATGGTCGGCCATTTGCTTGCCCGGGTATGTCCCCAGCACGGTCACTGCGTCAATCAACACCGCATTGTACAACTTCCTCAGTCCTGCAAATTGGGCTGGTGGCTCGAACACGCCGCCGTACTGGGATTCGCTGCAATCAACTATTCGAGTTCTAGACATTGCCAGCATCATCTCTCAGGTTCCCGGCATTTCCAACGTTGCCTCAGTTACCGTCAACTACACCGGTCTGACCAGCAACACTGGCGACTACATTATGTCCGGTATTGCCCCGTTGCCGGTCTTGAATAATGTTTCAGGTTCCGCTTACCCCTCTGGCTCAACTGGAATTTAATGTCGGCAACTGACCCCCGCACCCTACCGGCCTCCTTGATGGAGCTGGTTGTCACGGTGACGGGCACCGCCACGTCTGGCAGCCAAAAGGTAGTTAACCTCAGCTCCGTTTCTGACATTACAACGGATTATTATGTTATCGATGCTGGTAATACTGGAGTTTTTCCGCTTGGAACAGTTGTCGCATCCATCAACACAATTGACAAATACATTGTTTTAAATAATGCAGCAACCACATCGGGCACTGTTTCTTTGAATATTTACACCCTGTCGTATGCTGTTGAACAGGTTTACTCGGCAGTGCCGCAGTTTATCCAAAACGCAGACGCCGCGAATGGGTTTGGGCTTTACGCATTCCTTTATGGAATTGGTCAAATTATTGACGGTAATCCGGCGATTAACAATAATCTAGGGTTAAACCAAATCATACGGCAAGGCATTGGGCCTAGCGGCTTCTATAACGACAATTACAGTTATGCGCCGAACTGGTCGCAAATTGTGGATATCAATCGATGCCCCACGTACGCATTGCCGTGGTTGGCGCAATTTGTAGGAGTTTCCCTTGCCAACGTGACTACGCGTTCGCAAATGATTGCCCGCATTCAGAACCACTCCAACTTCCAACGTGGTACAGTATCGGCAATTATCAACGCGCTGCTGGCGAGTATTAATGCAAATGCAAGCATACCTATAGTAGCGGCTGATATAATTGTCATGGAACAAACCAAGTATTCGTCTGGTTCTTATTTGTATGAACCATATTCCATGGTTGTTCTTGTGCCAGTATCCGTTTTTTCTGAGTACACGTACGAAAGCCTTAACACCGCTGCGGCAGCCTATTCCAGCGTTACGGGAACGCCAACTTACACGCAGCTAGAGGCATTTATTACAAGCATTAATGGAACGGACCAATACGCAAACGTCTCGACGATTATCACGCCAGTCTTGAGTTCCGGGCTCGCCCCATACATCACTAACTACCGGCCAGCCGGATTGCAAGTTTACATCGGAGGATATTAATGTCTACCACTTCACGCCTGAGTCTGCCTTACCCGGGAGCCAGTAGCCCCGCCAACGTCCCTAGCGACATCTACTCGCTCGCTAATACCATCGACGGCAATGTCGCGGGCTATGTCACGACCGGAACCGGCACAACCCCTCCTGTCGCCAGCACCCACACTGGCTTTATCTGGTGGTGCAGCGACACGACTAACACAACTAACTTTGGCCTTAACTACTCGGATGGCTCTGCTTGGCACAACATTGGTACCGACTTTGTCATTTCGGGAACTACGCCAACCGCCAAGGCCATTAATCAATTATGGTTTAACACCAACAGCTACACTATTTCCTACTGGAACGGGACTGCGTGGACCGCTTTTGCGTTGAATGCTTCCTACATTGGCGGTTACCAGGTCGCTACTACTTCTCCTGCAACCAACCAAGCATTAATCTGGAATGGCTCTTCGTGGGGCCCGGCCAAGGTTCCCACGGCTGGAATCGCGACTGGCGCTCTTCCCTCGGGCGTTACGCTTCCCGCGACTCAGTTGACCACCGGCGCCATTCCGTCAGGCGTTACCCTCCCGGCGACTCAAGTCAGCACTGGCGCGCTCTCAACCGGGGTCACCTTGCCAGCCGCCCAGTTGACAACTGGCGCTATCCCCTCGGGCGTCACTCTGCCTGCATCTCAAGTCAGCACCGGAGCGCTTCCTTCAGGTGTTACAATTCCTGCTACTCAGTTAAGTACTGGTGCGATTCCGTCCGGAGTAACTCTTCCTGCCACCCAAGTCACCACTGGCGCGCTTCCCTCCGGCGTGACGTTGCCCGCCACCCAAGTGACAACCGGAGCGCTACCCACGGGCGTTACTCTGCCTGCTACGCAAGTCACCACGGGCGCCCTCTCATCTGGCGTCACTATCCCCATCTCTCAGGTTACTGGTGGGGTTTTGGCCGTTTTTGGAGCAAGCACTTCTGCAATTGTCGGAACGTACTCTAATCAGCAAGTCTTGGTTCAATTTGGTTCGGCCACCGTCAATACGGACACAAACGGTCGAGCATCCGTGAGTTTCCCAAGCGCTTTCCCTAATGGCGTTTTGCACCTCAACATTATGGGTTTGAACGTTACCGGAAACCTCCTCTACACAACCGTAGCCCAGAATGGGACGATTACCCTTTCCGGATTTACGGCATCTTTCTGGCAGGCCAGCAATGCGGGTACGCAGAATGCACGCACCAGCGTGACCGGCGCAACTCTTACCTACATGGCTATTGGTTTTTAATTTTAAACAATAAGGAACAAGCATGACAACTACTTACACTCTTCAACAAGTCCAGGCAAACCTTGTTGCCACCATGAATTGGGGCGTCAAGCATCACGGGCAATTCAAGTACAGCGAAGGCAAGGACCGCATGGAGGCTGTTCGCAAGCCGTTTGCGCTCCCTATCACCTCTGACTGTTCATCTTGGGTTACGTCAATTTGTTTCTGGAATGGATTGAACGACCCTAACGACCTTAAGTTTAACGGTCAGGGATACACCGGAACCCTTCTGAGCCACCTCCCCCACATCGACAAGAGCAAAGCTCGGGTCGGTGACCTTGTGGTTTACGGTGCTGGCACCGGTACGCACGTTGCCATGATTGCAAACATCGATGCTCACGGCAACATCCTCACTTGCTCGATGGGTCAGGACGGCGACCCGTCTTGGACTTGGGTCAACAAGCCGGTCAACCCTGCGCCGCAGTTTGCCAAGATTACTTCCGTCGATGGCCGCACTCCGCAAACGTTCCTTCGTACCGACCTGACGGTTGTGGGTACCCTACATTTGGCTCCGGCCGCATAAGGGGTCACCATGCCAAATTTCTGGAACTCAGCCAACTTTTGGATTGGTTTCGTAGTAACACTGGGTTTTCTGGTCAGCATGATTTGGGGCTTGGTTCGTGGTTATCACGAACTCATAAAGCACCGGATTGAAAAAAGTCTTCGCGAAGAACACAATGACCAACAAATCAATGATTTAAAAGACCACTACAAGCAACTAGAGGGCGAAATTAAGTCTATTAAAAAGGACATTACTCCCAACGGCAAGAACACGCAACGTCTTGGGGATATCGCGGCGCGCAGTGAAGAAAAGATTGACAATCTCATGAGCTTCATGGAGCGCTACGCCGAAAAGGTTGACCAGCTCGAGAAGGACCTTGCCTTCCACCTTGGGTTGCACGAGGCGCAAGGCGATTAATGAAGCACTGGGATTTTCATCCGCACGTTGCCAGCGGAGACGACCGAACCCTCGGTGAGCGCGCTGCTGACAAGATGCGTCTTGGCATGGGTAGCTGGGGATTCGTCTTTAGCTTTACTGGCGCAATGGCAGTTTGGGCCATTTATAACCTTATATCGCCTAGCCCCTTTGACCCTTTCCCGTTCATTTTGCTTAACCTTATGCTGTCCGGCTTGGCTGGGTTGCAAGGCGCCATTCTTTTGATTGCCGCTAAGCGTGCTGACAGAATCCAAGCTCAGCTTGCTGAGTACCACTTGCAAGTCTCTGAGGCAACCAAGCAGATGTTGGCCGACCACAAGGCAATGCTCGAAGAATTGAACGAAAAACTCTAATGCAAACTCTTCTTGAGGTTCTGTACTACTCGCTTATTGGTTGCATTTGCATGGTGGCTCGAGACGTATTGGCGACGGTTTTGACCGGCGCAATTGCAAACGGTCACCACAAACTCGCCGGCAACATGGATGGGTTGAGCGACATCGTCAACATCATTCTTGCTTCCTACTCTGGCGTACAGCTGATTCACCTCGGGTGGATGGGTTGGTTAGGCATTCTGCCTATTGGTCTTGTTGGAAAGATTACCACCGAGAAGGCTACCAAGTGG
Organism: uncultured Actinomycetes bacterium; assembly: GCA_903898855.1. The sequence goes on from CAIUHB010000071.1 coordinate 51,990, forward strand.
AGCCACGAGAATATCAAGGAGCAATCGTAATGAACCAGGGGCGCATTGCCGGCAAGCGTGGAAAGCTACAGGCCGAACGGCCCATGATGGGCACGTTGTCCAATTACATGCGGGCCAGCCTTCCGCTGGCACCCCGTTCATTCGATTATTCGACACGAGTCCAAAGCTATCCGATGGCTTTAAACGACCAGCTGGGCGACTGCACTATGGCTGGCGTTATCCACTTGCTCCAACTGGCGTATGCTGAAGTGGGGGAAACCTTTCAGTACCCGGGCGACGAAGTTGTCCGCGACACGTACATGCACCTCACCAATGGCCAGGATACCGGTCTTGTTGAGCATCAAGTGCTTCAGACTTGGATGAACGATGGTTTGTTTGGCACCAAGATTGTTGCCTACGCTCCCCTGGACATTAAGAATCAGAAGGAACTGTCTGCCGCGTGTTACGCGTTCGGCGGAATTTATGTGGGTGTTGAAATGCCCACCATCGCCGAGCAGCAATTCGAGGCGCACCAACCCTGGCACTTGACTGAGCAAAACCCCGAACCGGCAGGCGGCCACTGCGTCGTAGTAACTGGCTCCAACCGTTTTGGCATGGACATGATTACCTGGGGCGCCGAAGACTCGATGACGTGGAGCTGGTGGGAGCGCTATGGCTCTGAAGCCTGGGTCGTCATCCCTGAAATATTCGTAGAGGCCAATCATGGCCCGGTGTGGAGCATTGACATCTCGACGCTTCAGGCCGATATTAAGGCTCTCTAATGACGACAAATAAGTTGGGGCATGGAAGTCCAAGCAATGCTCAACACGCCGGAATTGCATCTCAGATAAAAGCTCTACAGTCTAAGAAGTTTCCCGCAACCTGGGATAACTCCCATTACTGTGATGTAATCCAATACTTGGATAATCAATACATTGGCGACTGCGAACTTGCCGCAGTTTTGCATATGTTAAAAATTCAATACGCCATGGTTGGCAAGAGTTTTGAGATTGCGGACGACCAGGGCAGTTTTCTTTTTCTAAGTTGGGGCTCTACCTCTGACCAGAAGGCGGAGAATTTAGTCAGAAATATTGAAAACAAATACGAACCGTCTAACCTCAACAACGTATTAAATGGCAGCGGTGGCATAACCGAATCTTATCTTGATAAGTATGCGCATTTGTATGGTTTGATTGGTGCTCACTATTCAAAAGTTCACGCGCTAAAGGAAAGCGAACTTCTAAACGTAAATTTGATGAAGCAGTTGGTGTATTATTACGGCGCCGTTCCGGTTTCAATTGAATTTACCAATTACGAATACTCCTACCCCCAGGGCGGGACCGTCAATGCGCCGGTGTACACTTTTGACATACCACCCAAATGCCCATGGTCCGGCATTGAGTTGGTCAAAATTTTAACATCGTTTTTGCCCAATCTTTTGGACAACGATTTAGGTGTGGCAAGCACAATTTCCGAAATGTGGAAAATGCATCCCTTTACAGATGTGAATCCACTCAATTTAAGCCAAGCGTTCTATATTGGCGACATTACTTCCTACACCGAAAATGAGCGCAATCAGCCATACGTCCCGTGGAGCGCTTCGGACCACCCCGCATTCTTCAAGAAGCTTGCTCAATTTAGCGCCTGGGGGGACAAAAGCGGTGCGCGCATTGGCGGACATGAAATAATCATTACTGGCTGGGACGTTACCGGTTTTAAAATTGTCACCTGGGCCGGCACTGGACACATGAGTTATGATTATTGGTATTTGCATCACACCGGGGGACGAGTAATTATTCCCGACGTGTGGGATGGCTACATCCAAGGCAAAAATGCGACCCTTCTTCTTGGCACCCTTTAAGGACAAACAATGATTGTTAACTCAAAGATTCAACCCGGTGACGCCGTTTACGCCCGCACCAAAAATCCCTACGGATTCATGATTCGTATTGGTCAGGCTCTCCGTTGGTGGAAGTACCGCGAGTGGAATCACATGGCCATTGTAGAATCCATTGACGCTGACGGGCAAATTTGGGTTGTTCAAATGGCTCGTCACTGCGAACGTGTCAAAATTGAAGACGTTGCACCCGGCGGCAGGCTTAAGTTTGTCTCAATCCCTAAGGGCGTTGACCGTGACCGTGCGGTTGCCTTTGCCCGCGCCATGATTGGCATTGACTATGGCGTTCTTACTATTGTGTGCATCGCTATCAATCTTCTTCTGCCCGAGCCCATCAACTTCGACATCCGTCGCGAAATGACCATGATTTGTTCAGCCCTTGTCGCCCGCTCGTGGGAACACGGTGGCTGGATTTGCAAAATTGACCCATTCACCGTTACCCCCGCCGAGATGGACAAAATCCAGAACGGCGTGGGAACGATTATTCAATAAGGAATTATTATGACCAACACCAACGGCTTTGACAACGACGCCTACGCGCCCGCTCAGCCATGCGAAGTCGTTCTTGACGCGACCGGAACTACCCTTCAAACCATTACCGGTAAGGCTATTCAGTCAACTGCAATCACCTACCCTGCCCCGGTTGCTGGCCTTTCAGTAACCGTCACCTCTGGCGTTGCTTTGCAAAACAACAACAGCGTCCGAAACAATTACTACTTAACTTTTGGTGGCAATTTGGGTGGAAGCGTCAAGGTTGAAATTGGGCCCACCAGTGCCTGTGCAAACACGCTTATCCCAACCACCACAGCCAATCAAATTGTTCCAGTTTGCATTCCCCCTTACTGGTGGTTCAAGATTACTGTGAGCGGTGGAGCTACCATTATTTCGCCGACTTACACCCTGCTAGAAAGCATCTAATGACTGAAGCGCACCGTCAAGACAGGACGCTGCACGAAAGCATTTATTACCCTGAGCATGAAAGCCGTAAGGCTTCAGCGGAGTATGCCCGCGTGCATCATCACTTGGTCTACGTCCTCGATGAATCTTGTTGGGTGTGTGGAGTTAAACAAAGTATGCTCCCCGAGGGGCAGCACATGGAAACTCACCACTGGCACGTTGAGTGGGCCTTGGTTAACGCCATCGACCCCGACAAGATTCTAGCCGACTTCCCGGAAATGAAGGAAGCTAGTGACCCCGCATTGCGAGAATGGCTTGATTCTGAGGGGAACATGCTCGTCCTCTGCCCGGAACATCACCGTTCAGGGCTTTACGGCATTCACAGCATTACCTATCCTGCCTGGGCAGCACAACGCTGGCTCGAGGACGGGTGGGACTTGGCCGAGGGGCCCAAGGAAGAACACTAATTATTGCGGCTGCATGGTATAATTCATGCGGGTCGTTCGGAAATTGCGCCCTATTAATGGGTTTTAGCACTCTTTAGGAGAAAACAAATGGCATCTTCGTCACTCTACCTGTGGCCGCAAGAAGGTCTCGACTACATCATGAGCATTCTCCCCAAGGGCGGAACCTCACCTACGTCTTTGTACCTTGGCCTCATGACAACCTCTTGGGCAACTGTTGAAGGCTACGGCTACACGAACATCAACGTCACGCTTAACACCGGCACCTACATCGTCAACGAGCTCGCGTCGGCCACCGGCTACACTACTCGCCCAACCCTTGCCGCTGCTTCGTGGGGAGCAAACTCAACTGGTAGCGTAACCATTGGCTCTAACACTATTTCGGTTCGTCAGTCGGCTTATGCCGCTGGAACCGGTATCACCATCACCAACAGCTCTGGTTCGACCTGGGCTGGAGTTACTGGTATCTTTGTTTGCACTTCCGCAACCGTCGGTCAGGCATCTGGCGCAGGAACGACAGTCCTCTGGTACGCCCCGTTCTCTGACCAGTCGACGGTCACCCTTGCCAGCGGCGACAGCATCAACATCAACCCGACCTGGCAGTCCGCGCCTTACCCGGCTTAATAGGCGGGCCTCATGGCCGTTGGACTTGTAGCCATTGGCTCCAGCTCGGTAGCTGGTGCCACCAACTCAACCGGAACTCTTTCTTTTAATATCACGGGTTGGACCCCAGCAGCGGGTCACACTTTGTTTGTCTCGGTTTATTCGAGCGACCCTGGAGGCATGAAGCCTAACGGCACTTCTGCAATAACGTGCAATAACGTCAGCTTGTATTTGCTGGACTACGGGGTTTACTCAACCAATTCCGTTCTGCGTGTTCCGGCTTTGTGGGGTGCACCTTATACATCCGGTATGACAAACACAATAAATGTCAACTGGAAAAATACCGCTAACGCAACGCGAAACATTTACGCCATAGCAGTTGTTTTGACCGGCATATCCACTTCATACTCTGGTTCGTGGAATGCTTTTCGTTCCAACGCCAGCTTCTCGGGTGTTGTAGACGGTGCATCAAACAATTATGACCCGTACACGAATAATGGAACAAACACTAATGGTAGCGGAAACGCTAGCGGTTCTATTTTAACCCTTGCGAACTCCGCTGGAATCCCCACAACTTACGATTCTCAAAACGAACCATTTATTATTTGCAGCTGGCAAGCCAACCAGGGTGGACTGGCTCCATCGACCTTTAACGGCAGCACAACTATTACCAACGGCGCCATCACAACCTCAGGTCAAAGCTCGGGCACTACAGTTGTTGCAGCAAGCGGTAACTACACGATTACCGGTGGAACTGCTTACGTTAATAGCCCCAATGGCATTATCCCGTTTACGTACGCAAGCGTTGTCGGCTCCACCCTCACCGGATGTCAAATTTACGGAGGCTCGGCATCTCCGTTTTACAACTACGCAACCAACTTGAACGGTTCGTATGCGTTGATTAATAACCCAATCCCGCTTACAACTTCATCAATCTCCGGAACTCCGGTATATAACGGATTTAAATTTTACGACTCATACACTGGTACGACAAATCTTGCAACTGCTGGCGTAAGCGGAGTTCAGTCAGCAGGAACTTTTTCGGTTAACTGGGGAAACTCAACTGGCCTCTCCTCAACTCCTGCCTACATTCTTGCTAGAACAACTTCCATAGGTGCGCTACTCTACACATTTGCGCCCACAACCAGGAAGATAACGCGCAGTTTTTTTTCGTTGAGCACCCTTGCGGAAACAACCGCCAGGTCGTTGACGAAGACTCGGAATGCTTTATCTTTAGCAGTTTCGGCTGCCCAAGCAATTAAGAAAACGCTTAGGAACAAGAGTGCGTCTAGCTTATCGGTGGACGCTGCACGTTCTGTCAAAACCTCCAAGTTCACTAGAACTGCAACTTCTTTGCTTGTCCGTTCTGCTTTTGTTAGCAAAACTTTGCAACATGCACGCAACGCTATCGCTACATTAGTTAGGTCAGCTTACGTAAGCAAGACTAAAGCTTTCTCAAAGGCGGTTAAATCTGCCATTATCAATATTGCGGCTTCCGGCAAGGGGCCGGTGAAACGCATTCGGTATGCAAAGTCCGTCTTTACTGGGGCCGCCAAAGAGGGCAAGGTTGTTTTTTACGCAGTCATTAGCGTTGCTCTGTCGGTGTTGCCGGATGAAGTATTCAAGACTGTTTCTTATACAAGGCGAGCTTTCGGTACGGCTGTCAAGGCATCAAATTTTGCCAGGACAAAAATCGTCAAACGTTATTCAAAGCCCCTTCAAATCCGTTCTGCCAATTTTTCAAAGCGATACATTAGCAATCGATATGCTCGAGCTGTTGCAATTAACTCAAGCAAAACAATCAGGAAGACTCTTAAGGGGTTTTTTGTCCTGGCTTTATCCCCCGTTTTTGTCGGTCGACGTGTATACCGCAAGCGTTACGTAAACGCTCTCTCCCCTGTTTCCGCTACCGTCACTAGGCGCGTTACATCGGTGCGTGGCGTCTCAGTTACCGCAACTTGGCCGGTGAACGCGAAGAGAACTCAAAGGCTTATACGAAAAGCCGGCGCCTTAATCGCAGCCGCTAGTAAATTTTTCTTTACGGCAAAAATCACCGGTCACCCCGGCCAGGTCGGCGGTGCCGTTTATACCGCGATTCTGGGTGCTAATATTGAAGAGCCCAGCGTATCAGCCCAGGTCAGCTCTGCCATAGTCGGCTCAGAGATTGATTATCCAAGTGTTTCAGCAAACGTATCCGCGCCAATTGTCGGTGCAGAAGTTATATTCTCGGAGTAATTATGACAGCAATGAATCCAGTCCTAGAGGTTGTCCAAGGAAACAAGGTCCGCATCTCGACCGCTAGCAACCCGTTTACAAGTATCGGCGGAGCCATTGTCGACCCCGACATCGTTTCCTTTGGTTATATTGTCAATGCCGGCACGCCGACAACCTTTACGTACACAAACGGCGCGCCGACGCCCGACCCAACAAATACTATTGTGCGTGAAAGCGTTGGTTCGTATTACATCGAAGTCGACACTGGCCCCATCGCCCCGGGAGTTTTGCAATACGCTATTGTGGGGGAACCTGGCACGTCGGCATTAGACGCAACCCGCACCAAGGCGCGGTTTGACGGTCAGATTGTCATTGCCGCGGCGCCTTTCCCGCTTGGGTAATCATTGTATTTTATTCAGTTATGGTATATACTTATCCGCAGACAAGGAGTCGAGCTGTGGATAAAAAAGACCTATCAGAATTTTTTCGCCCTAAGCAAAACAGACGTTGCGCTTTAGCAATGCTCGAGCTCAGCGATGAGCAACGTGAGAAATTGAATGCTGCCCTAGGGTTCAGCAACGCAGAAATAAGTAACGCCACTATCGTTCAGGTACTTCACGACTGGGGATTCCGAGTTGGTCGAACTGTTGTGGGCGAACACCGTAGAGGAGCATGCTGCTGCCATGACTGATGTTAGCGAATTTATCAATAACTCAAAAAAGAAAAAAGCTACCCTTGAAAGGGTTGCCGAATTCCTTGAGCGTAATGGTATCGACATCGACGAGATAGGCAACGTCGACCGCATCAACGTCTCGGAGCGTTGGACCGATGGCAAGACTTCCGGTACCACTGCCATTTCGATTAACCCTAAGTGGAGCGAAGGCCCGGAGTGGCCGACAATCCAACAAGCAAAACCGACCGTTATCAAGTTCAGCAATGCTAAAGGGACACGCCCTCTTGACCGAAAAGTAACCGTCATTCTCTCTGACACGCAGATTGGTTACTTGCGCTTGTCCGATGGCGAGATGGTTCCAATGCACGATGAGGCCGCAATGGCCGCTGGCCTTGCAATTATCGCTGCCGTAAAGCCTGATGTTATTGTAAACCTTGGGGACTATCTTGACATGAGTGAGTGGTCATCCAAGTTCACCGTGTACCCAGAATTTGTACTGACTACTCAGGCCGCACTAGACCGCGGTCACGAATACCTTGCCGAGCAACGTGCCACTGCTGGCCCCAACGCTGAGATTTATCTGCTTGGCGGAAACCACGACAATCGCCTTGAACTGGCTGTTGCCCGCAACACTATGGCAGCCCTGCGTCTTCGTCAGGCGAACTCACCGGAGTCATGGCCCGTTCTGTCAATCCCGTTCCTGCTCCGCCTCGAGGAGCTTGGGGTTGAGTACGTTGGCTCATACCCGGCTGGTCGCATCAAGCTTGCTGAAGCGCATGGGGGCCAGACGCCTTTGTACGCTTTGCACGGCGAGAAACTCGACATGAAGAAGCAGGCCAATTCGGAGCGGCAGAGCACCGTCCAAGGCCACACTCACCACGTATCTGTTCACTGCGAAACATACGAAGTCGATGGCGAGCCTCAGCAGGTTCAAGCCTGGTCGCTCGGATGCTTGTGCCGTATCGATGGCGCCGTGCCCTCCAGCCGGGGCGGCACTGACGAATTCGGTCGCCCCTATAAGCGACAAGAATCATGGCAACACGCTATTGGCGTTCTGACTGAGACGGAGAACGGCTGGTGGCTCGAGCCAATCTTTATTCACGACGGAGTTGCGTTCTACAATGGCAAAGAATATCAGGGATAGTTACCGCAAAAAAGAGCCTACCAATAAGGCCGACATTGACGAGTATTTAAAGGTATTCCCTAACGCACAGATTGTTGTTTGCGACGTATGCGGGGACTACTGCCCGGTATGGTTGGAGCGGGATAAGGAAATCCACGTTCATTCAACCTGCTACGAAACCCCTAAGGGCAAGCGTGCTGTGTATCTGCGTGACCTTGCAGAGCGCAAGGCTGCGCAGGGGGAAACCCAGCTAGGCTTCTTCCCGCTCGATTAGTAGAGCCCACGCCTTTGTAGCGTTGATGTTATTAATAAACCAATCGCGACGGTCAGCGGCACTTGAGCCACCCCACACGCCGTATTCGATGACGTTCTCCATTGCGTAATCGTGGCAATTGCGACGGACTGGGCACGTCCTGCATTTAAGCATGGCACGTTGCATAAGGGAGGACTGACCTTGGCCCGGGAAAAAGTTGTCCACCCCGTCTCCACGACAGGCCGCTTCCGCAAAGAAATCTGGCCTATACTTTGCCAGTCTCTTTAATAGCTCAAGAAGCTCAATCTGCGTGTGGGATAACTCTTCACTCACTAGGAAGTCCCTGTTCCGCTATATGCAGGTGGGACATGGAAAAGACAATAGAGCGAGCATTATTATTAAACTTCCAGCCGCATGTGCAATTGCTGGTTGTCTTGCCTTTTTCCGTCAAAATCTCAACTCGGTGGATGCCTACTGCTCCCATGACCATTTCCTAAATCCTCTGCGGTGTGCTTCTTTGGGGTTGTCTGTAATCATTATATGGCAGTAACGACACACTGCCATGAACTGCGTAGCGTCTTCGCTAACAATTTTTCCGCCGACTCCTCGAGGAACAACCTCGTGAACATCGACGGATTTTTTAGTACATTCATCATCCCAATATGCTTCACAGACGGGATGGGTGTTAAGAAATTCGGCGACGAAGGCCCTGCGGACCTCATATAGCCGTTCCATTTTTTTGGACCGTGGCTTAATTCTCTTGCGAGTCTCTAGCCCCTTGTTGGTCTTTAATCCGGTATTGGCCTTCAGCTCTTTCTTGCGATTGAGCGGAGTCCTTTTCACAGATAAAAGTGACGAAGTTGGTCCTGTAGAATGGCAATTTGACGGTGGCACTCGGCCACCTCGGCCAGGAGCTTAACTCTGGTTTCCTCGAGTTCAATGACCTTGCTCTCGAGCTCTCGAGCGTAAAGCTCAATGGTTTCGTCGAATGATGACATTAGATGCCTGCTCCTCGGTAGGAAGCCATAAGGCTTCGCAGTGAATCGATTTGACTGCGTACCGTCACAAGTGCCTGCTTGGTCGCTTCAAGGCGGGTCCTAGCAGCGTCATACGACTTGCGCTCATCAACGGAGTTAAGGATGGCAAAATCCTCACAGGCGTCCTGTGTCATCTTCTTGCCATCGATGTCCCCACCCAGCCGAGCGGAAAAGCGCTCAGACGCAAACTTAACCTTGTACGCGGTCTCTGCATTGCTGCATTCCTCCAAGTACTTGGCATAGTCTTCCGTAAGTTCCTCCATACGGCGCATCTGCTCACGCAATGACCGCTCGGCTGAGGCGAGGTTAGTTTCCATCGGGACTAGAACTCTTCGTAGCCGCCGAAGGAGTCACTCGGTACAGACGCACTGGTGCGTTCCGTCCGGTTAACAGTGACAGTGTTGAATCGCAGCGAGGCGCCAATTTCGTCGGCGACGATTTCCGTCACGCTCCCCTTGGTGCCATCATTGCGGTCGAAGGTGCGGACTTCCTGACGGCCAGCGACGATAACGCGCTGACCCTTCTGGAGTGAGTCTGCGGTGTTAGTGGCGCTAGTGCCAAAAACGGTCACGTCGTAAAACGAAGTGCGCTCGTTCTTGTTCTTGTCGCGGTAGGTCTCTGCGAGACCAAATCGGACAATCGGCTTGCCGTTCTCGCTGAAGCGAATCTCCGGGTCTCGCGTGATGTTTCCTGCAACGGTAATGAATGAATTCATTGTTCTTCTCCTAGTTTCCAGCGAGACTGTTGAAATGCTCAATGAGCTGCTTGGCCTCGTCCATGGTTAATTCTCCCAACTCGCGAACGTCCCGACCGATAGCGGCGAGGATTCCCTCGTGCATCTGAAGGTCATTCCAGTTGAGAGTCTTGTGAGTGATAGCCCAGATGGCACGGGTCTGCTTTTCGGTAGCACTCCCGCCCGGCTTGGGCCCACTTGCGGGGCGTCCAGCTGCGCTCGCAACGGCGTTGCGAAGTCCAGACTGGTTATCCTGCGAATTGTTACGAGCGGGCTGCGAAGAGAATGAGGCAGCATTGCCATCGTCATCCTCGTCGGCGACAAGGCCGAGAATGGCCATGAACGCGTAGCGACGCATGTAGGTAATGGCACTGCCGTGCGCCTGCGGGTCATTCTTGACCAAGTGCAGAGGAGCGGTGCTTGAGAGGTACTGACCTGATTCGTGAAGCAGGACGGTGGTGAGGGCATCCTTACCATCGACGTTGGTAACAAGCTGGCTGATTGCCAAGCCGTTGCGAGCGAGGATAGGGGTGGCCGCCTGAACAACATCAGGGAGAGCCGCGTACTTGCTCTTAAAGAAGGGGTTGTCGGCGCCCTTCGGGATTACGGAGAACTCCGACTGAGCCTTAACCAAGGCTTTGAAGAGTTCGTTTACTTCTGCACTATTTTCCATTGTTTGGTCCTTTCTTGAGGTACTGAATCATACTACCAGATGTTTGTGATGCTGTCAACATCATTAATTGTTACTTGCACGGAGCACTCGGGCACCCGAACGAGACTTCTTGTATGCATCCCAAATTTCCGGAGCCTCACGCTTCAAACGCTCGGTGTCCAGAACTTCAGAATCCTTTGAGGTGCGGTAAGTGAGGATAACGTCGCCATTGACTGTGGCGAACTCAGCACTGCCGACCTTCTCGATTACCTTAGCACGAAGAGCCTTGCGCTCCGCGTCGGCTTCGTCTGCCGCTCGCTTGGCGGCTTCGAACTCCTGCCAAAGGGCAAGCAACTCCTGTCCGCCCTCGTAACCACGGCCAGGCTCGTGACGTGCGTAGCGTGACTGTTGAGCCGCTTCCGTTGCTTCGGAACCATCAACCTCTGGCGGAGTCTTGGTCAAAACAAGGTCCCAGAATTGGCCCTCTGCGATGATAAGGTTTTCCGCAATTTCATCGTCCCACTCGAGCTGGCGAACTTGCAGTCCGCGAGGCGGGACTAGGGCCGCAAAGGTAATGTCATGCCATCCGGTTACGACACCGTAGTGGATGGTCTGCAACATATAGCTTTGAGGGATTGAGTTATTGTCCCAAAGATGGGGGGTGCCGGGACTAGAGATGCCGGTTGTCTTGACCTCGAGGATGCCGAGAACGCCAGACGGAACAGATTCATTGCGCCATGGGGTCACTTCGCCAGCGGGGAACTGCTCGCTTGGCTCAACGATAACGAAGTCAAGGTTCGCAAACATGAAGGGGTTCTCCTCTGACACGAGGATGACCGGCCATTCGACAACAGCCTTGTAGTGCTTCTTGGCGTACATGCGAGCAATGGGAAGCTCTAGCTCATTGCCCCACTCGGTAGCCTCATTGCCGGTGAACTCACGTTCAACCACGCCAACGCGCTCTGCCCACAATGCGTAAGGCGAGTTGTACTTATTAACGCCAATAATGGTTCCAGCGTCGGAACCGCCAATACCGTTCTTACGGTAAGCAAGCCATTCCTCTTCCGGCATATCCCAAGCGGGAACTACTTTGAATTTGTTCATCTCTTAACCCTTTCTAATTCGCAGCGTTCTTGCGACTCCATCAGCATACTCGACAACACCGGACTCACGCAAATCGCGGCATACGTTATAGACAGTGCCAAGAGATAGCCCCGTAGACTGCGCAATGTCTCTGAAACTCGGCCCCCACGTGTGCGACTGATACCAGTCGATGATTGCTTGTCGTACGGATAATTCATTGGATTCTTTCGCATTAAGCTTCGACATCTTCTTCAGCTCCCATGATAACATCGGCCAACGGGCCGCCAGCCAGAGCAACTACTTCCGAGTAAATAATCTCGTACATGCCAGGGTGCGAGTCGATAAAATTGCGCGCCTTGAGCTTGCCCTGACCGAGTTGCTCGCCTTGATAGGTGAGCCAGGAACCGGACTTCTTAATGATACCAAAGTCAACGGCACAGTCGATGAGCGCCCCAGTCTTGGGAACGCCGATTCCGTACACCAGGTCAAACTCAGCCTGACGGTACGGGGCAGCAACCTTATTCTTGACAACCTTAACTCGCGTGCGGTTGCCGGTCGCTTCCTCGCCGGTCTTGAGGGTTTGGATGCGACGGACATCAAGGCGAACCGAGGAGTAGTAAGGCAGTGCCTTGCCGCCCGGCGTGTACTCGGTCGGGCCATAGAGCTTGCCGATTGACTCGCGAAGCTGGTTAATGAATACGACCAGAACTTCATTGTCCGAAGCAACGCCCGTCATCTTGCGTAGCGCTTGACCAATAAGCCGTGGCTGAAGGCCAACGTGGTGGTCTCCCATCTCGCCCTCAATCTCCGCGCGTGGCACTAGCGCCGCGACTGAGTCGATGACTACGACAGAGATGTGGCCGGAACTGATAAGACGGATGGCCGTTTCAAGGCCTTGCTCAGCATTGTTGGGCTGCGACATAAGCAGTTCGTCAAGATGGACGCCAATTGCCTTTGCGTAAACGGGGTCTAGGGCGTGCTCGGCATCAATGTAGGCGCAGACCAAGCCGTTCTTTTGAGCCTCCGCGATAACGTGGAGGGCGAGCGTTGACTTGCCCGAGGAAGGGGGGCCGAAGAACTCCACAATACGGCCAAACGGCAAACCGCCAACGCCCAAAGCGATGTCCAACGGCAAGACGCCGGTCGACAAAACATTAACGGGTTGGATGCTCGATTCGTCAAGGCGCACGACCGTTCCTGCGCCGAACTGCTTATTAATATCGGCCAGCACTGCCTCTAAGCTGTTGCTCTCCGTAGGCTTTTTTGCCATGTCTCTCCTCTGCTAGGTACCCCAGTATACACATATGTTCAGCGTAAGTGTGTATACTGGCCACATGAGAAAAGGCCGCAGGATGCTCAACTACGCTTGGGTGCACAACAACGAAATTTACGTCAAGGCGCGTTACAGCGTTGACTTTGTCGATGATTGCAGGGCAATCGAAGGGCGACGCTGGTGCAACGACACCAAGACGAACGTCTTCCCCATGTCGGCTTCCATCATGGTGAAAGAACTGGCACGCAAGTGGGCGATTCAGTTACCGCCAGAAGTCAACAGCCTCCCCGAAATTAAAGAGGACTACATTAGTTCTGGTCGTCCATACAATGTCGACGTTGCAGACGGGAAGGTCAACATTTGCTTTGACTACGACCCTATCTTAATTCAGACCGTCAGAAGCTACATCTCTAATGTCTTTTGGGATGGCATCTCGAAGCAGTGGATAGCCCCCATCGAAGCCGCTTACGACGCTTTTATTTTTGCGGGGGCATTTGACCTTCTGGTCTCTCCCGCTATCGCCGAGTTGGCAAACAAAGACGGTCTTAAGAGGCAGGCAATGGTCGAAGCGTCGTCAGCGCTGGACGCCGACATTGAAATCCCGGGGATAGCTATGGAGCTTTTGCCCTACCAGAAGGCTGGCGTTGCGTACATCAAGAAGGTGCGGAAAGCAATCCTTGCCGACCAACCGGGCCTGGGTAAGACGGTTCAGGCTCTGGCAGCCATTGTGAGCGAAAATGCCTTGCCCGCCGTAATTGTTTGCCCCAATTCCTTAAAGCTCAACTGGGCGAGAGAGATTGACAAGTTCTTCCCGGGGCACAAAACGACTGTTCTGAGCGGAACAAAGAGCGAAGAAATCGAAGATTCTGACTTTCTGGTTATCAACTATGACATCCTCTACGACAGAGTGAATGACATCAAGAGCCATGGTTACATCTCGCTGGTTGTCGATGAGTCTCATGCTATCAAAAACGGTAAGAAGCGACACGTTTGCCCCCGTTGCAAGGCTCCAATGCGCAGTAACGCCAAGAACTGTAGCTCATGTTCAGCGACCAGCGTTCGACCCCTTGAATTGTGGACGGTAAAGCGAACTGATGCCGTGATGAAGTTGGCCCGCGAATTGAGCGAGCAACGCTTCGTCATTCTGTTGACTGGCACTCCGATTACCAACCGTCCCATGGAACTTGTCCCACAGCTTGAGGCAATTCAAAAGCTGGATAGTTTCGGCGGAGCGTGGCGGTTCAAGAATCGTTATGCACCAAGCAAAAATGTTGCGACAAACTCAAAAGAGCTTAACGAAAAGTTACGTTCTATGTGTTTCGTGCGACGCGTCAAAAAAGATGTTTATGGCGAGCTGCCACCTCTTCGAGAAGCGACGCAATACTTGTCACCTTCTGACGAAATTATGAGCTGGTACAGGGGTATTGAGCTAGACGCCATCGAATACTTCGCAAACAGGGCGAGGGAACTGGCTGCCGAAGCCGGTGAAGACGAAGACGGAGCCTACTGGGAAAAGAAAATGCGCCTCGAGCCGATGCGAAGCCTTGTGGAAATAACTGCTTTGCGCACCGCCATCGCCAAGGTGAAAAAGGACAGCGCTATTCAGTGGATAGATAACTTCTTGGAGTCAAGCGAAGACGAAAAAGTTATTGTTTTTGCGGAGCACATTGAGTTTGTCGAAGAGCTTGCCAAGTACTACGGTGGCATAGCGGTGAAAATCCGTGGTGGCGTTTCCGTCGACGACCGTCAGGCCGCGGTTGACCGCTTCCAGACAGACCCTTCCTGTAGGCTCTTTATCGCCAACATGCAGTCGGCATCGGAGGGGTTAACCCTTACGGCTGCCAGCGATGTTGTATTCTGTGAGCTTGGCTGGACTCCTGCCATACACGACCAGTGTGTGTCTAGAGCCTATGGCCGAGCAAATGATTTACATGGTGCTACGGCGTGGTATCTTCTAGCACCGAACACCATCGATGAATCGACCTTCCAGTTGATTGCCAGCAAACGAGAAATCGTCGATGCTGTTACGGAAGGGTTTGACATCGTATCGGTGAACGAGAGTATGATTGGCGAACTATCGGTAATGTTGGCAAAGAGAGGATTAGATGCAACCGGAGGAATACACAGTTGATGGGCGTAGAGCGTACGCCCAGCTGAGCGTTGGAGACGCCACGTTTGTTGGCGAAATTACACACGAGAAGTCGGTCAATGTACCGGCATGGATTATCTCGGACCCGAACATTTCGGACAGAGCGGTGCGCCTATGGTGCTATTTGAAGGGCGCCTTAACGCGCTCTTTCTCTCTGCCCGGAACATCACACCGTTCGCTGGCCGAGGTTCTCGACGTTAGCGAGCGTTCTGCTCGAGAGGCTATCTACGAGCTCCGAGACGCTGGGGCTATCGTCGTCCAGCCTCGATACCGTAAGGGCAAGCAGCTCGGGAACTTCTACTACCTGTGGCCCGCCGTGCCTGCTGGCGACGAAAATAGGGTGGCACCAGATTGCCATGGTGGCAGTATTTTGCCAGGGGTATTAGATATTAATATTAATAATAATAATGCCCAACCGGAGAGCAAAGCGAAGAGGGAGCGTCGGGAGTACACCGAGGCATTCGATGAGATGTGGGATATTTATCCTCGTCGCATTGGCAAAGCCAAGGCGTTTATCTGCTTTAACAAACTAATTAACAACGGGGAGGATGCTCAACTCCTAATGGAAGCCGTGAAGGCATACGCCAGTGAGCGCGCCGGCAAGGATGAAACTTACACAATGCACGCGGCTACCTTTTTTGGGCCTGCGAATCCGTGGAAGGACTACCTGACCGGAACTCAGGCTGACGGGTATGAGCCGGACGGAGAAGAGCTGACCGCGGCTACCATTTACGACATCTACGACCGTGGCGAAGGCTGGGTCGATTATCAAAGCGGTGAGCCGGTTTCCCGGTTTGACAACCCCCTCAAGCACGGGTACTCTCGACCGCGTAATCCGGCTGGCCAGTTGGTCGACGCCAGCGGCAAACCGTACATGCTTGACGCGCAGGGCAAGCGGCGCTATGATGACTGGAGTTAGAAAAGGATGAACATGGAACAGAACGCAAAGAACGTTCTACCGTACGACAAAGTGGCAGAAGAGAGCCTTATCGGAGCAATGTTGCTTCGCCCCGAGGCTGCTTTGGTTGGCGTGGAGAACTGCAACCCCGATGACTTCTACATGCCTCGTCATGTGCGAATTTTTTCGGCTATTCGTAACCTTGTTGCGAAGGGCAGTCCGGTTGACGTTTCGCTAGTCGCGGCTGAGATGATGGACCCGAACGCCATCACCGACATGCTCGAGCTCATGGCTAACTGCCCCATGGCAAGCCACGCCATCGAGTACGCAAAGGTTGTGGTCCGTTACAGCACCTCTCGCAAGATGCTGAAGCAGTTCGAAGAGGACAAGACCATCATCCAGTCCGGCGGTGACCCACTTGCCGTTGCTACCAACCTCGAGAAGTTCATTGGCGGGCTGGGCACCGTCCGCTCAACCGAGCCCGAGGCAATGACGATTCGTGAGCTCTCGGGTTCGTCGGAGCGCATTGCTCCGGTTGTTATTCCCGGGATGATGAACCGTGACTACCGAACCATCGTGGTGGGCGAAGAAGGTAGCGGTAAGTCTTTACTTTTGCGAACCATCGCCATGTCGGCTTCGCAGGGCTTTCACCCCTTTAGCCACCAGCGCATTGACCCCGTTCGAGTTCTCATTGTTGACCTTGAGAACCCCGCTCAGGCGATTCTCCAGACCGGCGAGCCCTACATGAAGAACCTCATGCTTCGCGACCCCGACAACTACGAAGAGGAGCGCCTTAAGATTTGGCGCCGGCCCGGCGGAATCGAGATTCGTCGCATGGCAGACCGTGCCGAACTACAGCGAGAGATTGCGGCTCACCGTCCCGAGTTGGTTTGCATCGGACCCGTCTACAAGATGTACCGCCGTGGCGCAAATGAATCGTACGAGGATTCTGCGGACGAAGCCATGGCCATCCTCGATGACCTCCGCACGCGTTTTGAGTTTGCTCTGGTCATGGAGCACCACGCGGCCAAGGGCAAGCAAGGCGAGCGTCGCGACCTGTCTCCGATGGGTTCACAGCGTTGGATGGCGTGGCCGGAAATCGGTATCTCTCTGTACAAGGATAAGGATGACCCCACGGTCCTTAACGTTCAGCGTTACCGTGGAGACCGTTTGGCTGGCGTCAACTGGCCCGACAAGATTGTTCGCGACACCACTTGGCTAGTGGATGGCGTGTGGAATAGCCGTACTTTTTAGGAAAGGTGAATAATGGAGAAGCTAACTTTTGAAGAGTGGTATCAGTATGGTATCGATAACGGATTCTGCTCACCGCAGTTCTGTAACACTCACGACGGATACCCAATGCACGAGTCCGAGGTAGACGCCTGGGACCAGGGCGGAGACCCCTGCGCCCACATGGTTCGTCTCGGCACGGAGGCAGATTGGGACATCTCGGAATGGTAATCGCCATGTTTGGTTCCAAGGGAGCAGGGGAAGATTGGCGGGCCGAAGCGTCTTGCCGTGGTATTGAGATTGAGCAGTTCTTCAAGCCCAATATTTCAAGGGACGTAAGGGCAGCCTGTAGGGAGTGCCCGGTTCGCGAAGCCTGCCTCAACCACGCCATTTTGTACGAAGAGTTTGGTTATTGGGGAGGGACACACCCAAAGGAACGCGTTGCTATACGACGCGCCTTGGGCATCAAGCCTCAGTACCTTTCGGTTGGACGAATCATTGAGCCTAAAGTGCCTGATGAGAGGGAAGTTTACCCTATCGAGCACGGTACCCGCTCGGGATACCAGTTGCATGTAAAGCGTAGTATTGGGTTTGAGCTACCCAATGGCGAAGATTGCGGTTGCCGTGCGGCCAATGCCGCGCACATTAAGGCGTATCGAATCAAGAAACGCGAAGAGCAGGAGTCTCGATGACCGAACTGGAAAAAGAACAAGCCGAATCATTGTGGGCCGAGCACTACCCCGACGAGAAAATGCCCGGTTCGTGGGAGCCCGTTGAAGGCAAGTGCGGAGCTCGTGTCCGCAGCAAGGCATTGCGTGAGCTGGATATTGTCCGTTACTGCACGAAGACCGCCGGCATGGGCACAAACCACTTCGGCGAGGGAACGTGCAAGTTCCATCTCGGTAACTCTGCCAATCACACCACCAGCGCGGTAAAGGTAAAGATGACCAAAGAGCTCGCCACTCTGTCGCAACGCCTTGGTGAAGCCGACCCTATTGGCCCGCCCGAAGTAGAGGCTTGGCAGTTGGCATCCAAGATGAAGCAATGGTCTCTCATGTTGGAAGAGAAGCTCGACGAGCTCGAGGGAGCTATCGAGACTACCGACAAGGCTGGCGTTGAGCATGCTCGGGCCCTTATCGAAATCCTCGAGCGCGCCTGGGAGCGCTTTCAATCATCGCTTGAGTTCATGCTTAAGTATGACCTTAAGAAGCGGGTTATTGCTCTCGAGGAACATCAGGCCAGTCTTATCGGCGCCGCGTTCATGGCCATCATCCTGAGCCAAGACCTTCGCCTTACGGAAGCGCAAATCAACATTGCCCGCTCCATGTTTGCCGCCAAGATGAACGAGTTTGGTCCGGCTATCGAGCCCTCGTGGGCTGCCAATATTGTCGACGTAGACTAGCGCGTTGCAACGCAAAAAGGGGGCGGGTAAATCCCGCCCCCTTTATTTATGCGTTTGCGCTATTCGGCGAACTCGCGGTTCTGGCCAACGTAGCGGACGTAAACCGTCCAAGTGCCGTTTTCGTTGATGCGAGCAGTGGACTCATAGGGGAGCGTCTTTCGGTCAACTCCCTTGAGGCTGTAGTTGCCGACAAGCGTGCGAAGAGCCTGTCCGGTGTCGCCACCAGTCTTGGCGTTGTCCTTCCACACGAACCACTCGCCGGGGTTCTGCTGGAGCTGAGCGCGTCGTGCAATGGTCGCAGCGGTGCTGCCACCACGCTGACCTGCGCGCGTGCGACGAGGACGAGGGTCTTCCTTGGGCATCGGCTTTACGTTCTCAATGCCAGTTTCGACGGGGACACCGTAAAACTTGATGTTGTCGCTGTATTCCATTTCTACCTCTTCTTTTAGGTTGTTATTTTTAGTATAGCAGTCTTGACGTTGCTCCATCACCACTACTTCGATGACCTTGCTTCGTCTCGCTCTGCGATTCCATCGCGGATTGACCATAGCCCACGCTTGACGCGGGTGAAAAAGTCAGTGTTATCCTTGATGACCTTGATTGCCGTAGGGTAGGACACGCCTAGCTCCGTAGCGATTTCTTGTGTTGTAAGGGATTCGCCGACTCGGGTCTTCACCCACGCATGGAGGTTCCCGTGCTTGTCGGTCTTTTCTTTCTTCTTGTTCTCAGGCGAAATGCCGGTCAACTGCTCGATTAGGGTGCGGCTAACCATATGTGTGACGAGTGATTCCACCACGCCCGCTTCGGTTGCGCCTTCACGCTTTGCCTTTTCGATGATTGCTTCGGCGCGCAGGATTTCCTGACGCTCATTGACAGTCTTTCCTTCAGTCATAAAGCTTCTCTCCATTCTCGGACATCAGGTATGCAACTTCGAAGCTTAGCACCTGTCCAAGAAACACGCCAAACTCATAAACCTGATGCACCAAAATTTCGAGGTCTTCGCTATCCATCTCGCCCTCTGAAAAATCGGGGTGCAAACACTCGGCAAGATATTCTTTGTTGACTAATACAATGGTGCTCTTTTTGTCGCCCATGCGGATTAGTTGATGCGTAGAGCCGTTTGTTATGGCGCTCGGCTCGACGGCTACAGCAGACACCGTGTAATCACCAAGTATCAGTTTGGTGATGTGCTCTAGACCGTCCTCTGGTTCCCCTTCGAACCATTCGTGATTTTCCATCTTTCTCCTACCGGAGCTCTTCGATGACCCTGGCCCGCCCAGAATCAAACAACTCGCCGATATCCAAAGAGTCTATATCTTCCTCTGGCTCTATGTCAACTTCGACAACAAACCTTTGCGACACAAGTGTTTTCTTGTGCTCGACGCAAGCGTTCACGGCGTCGTAGTCCCACATAACTCTAGCGACAACCGCCCCGGTTTCCAAGCGTGTAAGGGTCGCCTCGAACTGCTCTGGGATTTCCGCTTCTATGGCTATCTCGACCACCTCAACGGGAGGGTAGGCGCCAAATACCTCGAAGAAGAAACTTATCTCTTCGTCCGCGTCGGATGGTTCACGCTCAATTACGAGACGTTCTTCCCAGATTCGGCTTCCCTTTTGCTTTGAGTTGATGGCTACACGCCAGTTTTGCTCTCGGTAAAAGTAATCGAGTGGCGACGACTCGCTCATCGGATAGCCTCCGCCTCCGACAAAAGCCTGTAGGAGAGGTTGTCAATAGCGCAGCTATCCATAGGGTAGGCGGCCTTGGCGTCTGCTTCGAACTCGCGGTAAGCCGGACTCTTTTTGTCGTACCAATTCTGACCGCTCTCGTAAACGTGAGATACGGTGATGGAACCGCCGCTTGGCGTAATGATTCGCCCAAGCCACCCACTGTTGTCCGAAGCTTGCGTCACAACCATTCGGTACCCTTGCACCAGCTCGGGGTGGGTGGGGATGGTGAACTCTTCTTCTAGGTTGACGTATTCCATGCCGGCAATACTACCAGCAAGCGTTATCCCCATGCCACTCGACATCAAAAGAATGATTACGCTGGTAATAGAAAACGGCCACCAAACTTTGTTGGTCTGAGGTTGCCTTGTTGGGGGTAGCCGCTAAGCCGGGGATGAAAGCCTTTGCTCGGTTCCACGTGTCCAACGTGAATTGGTACCAGCCTTGAGAGTATTTGCCATCAACTAAATGGTTACGGCTTTCGTGGTACCTAATACAGGCAAATGAAGCCTGAAGTTTTTCGCTCAATTTGCGGGTGGGGTCAGTCGCATCGGGCCAGCTTGCCGTTTTGTCCCAACTGCGGGTATCCCATTTGGATATAGAAATAGGCACGGTTGTGGTCGTTGTGGTGCTCGTACTCGTGCTCGTCGTCGACGAAGCGTGAGTAGTAGACGCACCGCTTGCACCATTATCCGTGCCCTTTAGCGCAACCCAGCTTGATGTTAAAACAAGAAAGGCGATTCCTAGCTTTATATGCTTAATCATGGTTCTCCAATGTTCAGCCAATGTAATGCGGGCTTACCGTCAAGGTGCACCCTAGCACTTACTAGCTGGACGTGACAATCCGACCGCCTAGGTTCGTGGTACTCCATTTTATCACACGACCTCTGTGGGTCAACCCTTTAGTTGTAATATGTTTGCAATAGCAGAAGCCCCCCTCGGGAGCGTGGACCGAAGGGGGCTTTCTGTTAGCGCAGGCGCCGGGCACACAGTCGCGGGGTAGAAAGGATGAAAGACCCCCGGCCGTGTCCCGGCAAGGCCAATGTTACGCTGTAACTTCTAGCCGCGCCAGCCCAGACCTGCTAACATATGTTCTATGGAAAAAGGATTAGCCTCATTCGAGGAACGAAGTTCGACCGAGAAGCAGCATTTGGGTACCATCAAAGACTACCTGTATGCCCGAGAAGAAACGGTGGGCATTAGCGACGCTACCGACGAAGAACAGATTGAGAAGGACATCGACCTTCATTGGATGCGTGTTTACGGCGAAAAGGTTTTAACTACGTCCGTGGAACTCAAGGTGGACACCCAGGGCCACGAGACCGGCAACCTTGCCTTTGAGACGGTGAGCAATGAGATTCGTGGAACGCGGGGGTGCTTCATGCGGTCTGAAGCGGACTTGCTCTTTTACTACCTTGCCGGCTCCAACGAACTCTGGGTCATGGACATGGCGTTGGTACGCAAGTGGTTTATCGAAGAGCTGGGCAAGTCGAGGAACCGCTTCCGTTCATTCGAGACCTACACTCAGCTGTCCGGTGGACAGGTCTATCCGTCTTATGGTAGGCTGGTGCCCATCGAGGAGCTAAAGGCCGTTGGCAAGCTCATCGGCTTGAAGCATGCTAAGCTAAAGTAAATCCTAAAGAGAGGACAACAATGCAGACATTCCTACCATACGCCGACTTTGACAAGTCAGCCCGATTGTTAGATTCCAAGAGGCTAGGCAAACAGCGGGTGGAGAACCTGCAAATTGCTAAGGCCCTCATCGACCCCAACTACGGCTGGCAGAACCACCCCGCAGTCAAGATGTGGCGTGGCCACCTCAGCACCTTCATGACCTATCAGGAATCCGTGTGCCGAGCGTGGACGGACCGCAACTACAAAGACACCTGCCTCGACAAGACGCGTCTTATCTTGGCCAACTTTACTGACGGTGCTAACGACGCACCGACTTGGCTTGGCGACGAACGCGTACACCTCTCGCACCGTAGCAACCTGCTTCGTAAAGACCCCGAGTTCTATGCCACCACTTTTGAGGCTACTCTGTCTCCAGACATCGAGTACTACTGGCCGGTTCAGTAGCAAGGGGTGATGATGAAAGAGCTCAGTTGGCGTGATTACGCCATATGCAAAGGCATGGATGTAAACATGTTCTTCCCTGACGAAGACAACCCTCGAGACTTCAGGCCAATAGCCAAAGCCAAAGCCATTTGTGCCCAGTGCCCAGTAATCCAGGAATGTCTTGAGTATGCTATCAATAACGATATCCGAGTCGGGGTTTACGGTGGCATGAGCCGTAAGCAACGACGCATTGAGTTGAAGAATAACCGTAGCAAGTACCGAGTTATACCACTGGAGGTGGCTGTCTAATGGAGGGCTTTTGGGCAGGAATCTTTTTCGGTTTTTTCATCGCGGTCTTAGGTATCGGCTACATGATTGCCGGATTCGATAACCGAGACTGGGACGAAGACTAATGATTATCCGCGAACCGAACATGGGCGAGGAACGTAAGGCTAAGAGAATTGAGAAGGCTTACGCCGAAATCAAGAAGCTCTACATGGCTTACGGCGCCAACGTTCTCAACGACTGGAACCGTCACAGCCTGACGGAAGATGAACGTCAATACAGGGCTGGATACGCCAACGGTTTGCGTGACGCACTTAAGGTAGTTGAGGCTCTGTTGCCTAAGGATATGAAGGAGGAGTAATGGGGAATCACTGGGGTCTTTTGGGAATGGCTTTTTCCGCTGGTTACTTTCTGCGCGCGTTTATTTCAAGATGACTTGTATCGCCGGTTACACAGATGGCAAGGTTTGCGCCATTGCCGCCGATAGCGGGGCCTTTGACGGTAGCTATTCAGTCACCGTTAAGGAGCCAAAGGTTTGGCGCGCCGATAACGCTTTAATTGGCGTGGCCGGTAGCTTCCGTGTAATGGAAATCGTCCGTGAATCACGGCTATCTGATGCCAAATCAATCCGCGACCTCATCTCATCGTCAGTCTTAATCAAAGATGGCGACGAGTGGGAGGTCATCGTGGTCAAGCCTGGCGGGCTTTGGTACATCGGTGGCGACCACTCCATCGGTCAGTACCGGAACAACTATTTATCCATCGGCTCCGGGGCTCCGTATGCTGTCGGAGCTTTGTGGGTTGCCAGCAAGAACGGCGAAAGCCCTGCCGTTGCCGTGGAGCAAGCGGTCAGGGCGGCAGTAGAGCATCACACTTACGCATCTCTGCCGGTGAAGGTGCTTACTATTAAGCCGGAATCAGTGGTTACAGTACCAAGCGCCGTTAAGAAGCGTGGCCGGGTGTCGGCAGACAAGGCAGTGCCCACCGTCAGCGTCAGTGACGATAAGCTCGGGGGAACCGAGAATCTCATCTAGGGCGTCCAACGCCTCGATTGCATCGCAGGGATACTGAATGGTCAGAGTGCTATTCGGACCCTTACAACCACGGCAGTAGTCAATCTCCCCAATGTAGCCATAGTTCTGGCTCATGGGATTGTGCTTAGCACGCAATTCATCACGGCGCGCCTTATTCATCGTCTGCCCCGTACTCAAACAGGGTCTCAATGGTCTCCCAACCATCTCGAGCGCCGTAGCGTTCATAGTCTAAGCCACCGTCGACCATGGCATTGCCACACTTACAGCGCTTGTAGTCGTGCCGGTGGGCGCTCTCGATAACGTCGCCACAAGAGAGACACTTAACGGCGTTGCGGGTCAGTTGTTTCATACTCGGTACTCGTTGTCTTCGTTGTAGTTGTCGATGATATTCTTCAGGGCCTCGATAGCGTCGAAGTACCCCTCGTAATAACCAAGGTAACGCTCGCTAGCCGGTTCGCCAAGCTCGTTCGGATTCGGCGGAGCAGTGGCAAAGAAGCGTTCGTAAATCAACTCGAGCGTCCTCTGCTCAAGAAGAACGTGCGCCATCATAATCTCAGCTTTTTTCTGGGGGCTAATCATTCCCTAATCTTTCTGTGCTGGCATTTGCTTTGGACACCACAAACAACGGAATCTTAGTCCCATTTTGTAGTCGTGCCTACCTCTGGAGCAGTATAGCAAACGGTACTTCCAACGGCGGACCCAGTAGAATCCTGCCCTCAGGGCGTTCATCGCTGGTGAGGCTTCAACTTGAAAGGTCGGGTCGGGCCCGGCTCCTCAATGCGCGCCCCACAGTCGGGGCAAAACAAGCCAGTGTATTTACGGCGTACAGGGCCGTGGTAACTCTGGGCTTCGTAAGTGTGGTCGCAGGTCATAGTTTATCTCCACATTTAGGGCAGTAATCGCAGTTTTTAAGCCACTCGTAAATGTATTTCATCGCTTCGTGGTCGCATGCTGGTTTAATCGTAAGCGATATAGGGCATGGCCAAGCGACGTTACAGGCTACGCACATGACAACAGTTTCATCACCCTGCCAGTCCTTGGGAATGTGAGAGCGCTCTTCGCCACAAACGGCGCAAATCTCAGCCCTAGTCTTACGATACTCGCTGCCGGCTCTGGATAACCACATATGCTCTTCGCACTCGGGGAAGGCAACGGCAGCGTCTTCGTAAGCCTTCATCAACTTCTCGGTATCGACGCCATAGTTTACCTGCTCGAGAACTTCCTCTAGGGCGTTCAGCACCTTGATGGTGTCGCAGGGGTAGGCGGCTTTCAGCACATGGCCAAGCAGGTCAGGGTCGGGCACGGAACAGAAGACGCACAGGCCATACTGCTCGGCATGCTTATCCCGTAAAGCTTGGCGTTTGGCTTTATTCATCGTTTCCACCTGCCCAATTATTCCATTCGGCGTCGGCAACATACCCTTTATAACCGTCACCGTATCCACGTTCGTAGTTTGCCACTGCTCGCCGGTCCGCCTCATCGAGTGCGTCGAGCACCTTGATTACGTCGCAGGGCCACTCCACGTAATACTCGCCACAACCGCACCTATCGCAGTGTGGCGATTCTTCCCCTGTTTTATTCCACCATTCGTTGCGACCGTCGCTTGCTCGGTGCCTATCCCGTAGGGCTTGACGTTCGGCGGGTGACAGATTTGTCACAGTGCGTCCTTTCCGTTGGTTGTGACGTATCCGTCACTAATGGCGGGGGCCATCGCTTTACTCCTTCATTACGCTCGTACCGATAATGGCAAAAATGTACACAGAAACGCATATCTGTACACATTTCGTTACGCTTGTAGCGTTTCGTCACACTTCGGGCAGTAGAACCACCAGCGTTTTGGCATGCCATTAAAGATGGTCATGTGGTCGCAAATGAAGCTGGCTTCCCACGCTTCGAGAACCTTAATGGTATCGCAAGGGTAGTGCTCGCCATCAAAGTTGCACTCTTTATCTTTCCACAGGAAGTGCTTTACCCGTAGCGCTTGGCGTTCTTCGGCGTTCACTTGGTCATCTCCCCGATGTGCTCCCGGACGTAATCGTCATCGTAGAGCTTCTTTGACGTGCAGAGGTCTTGGATTATTTCGTTCTGCTTTTCCCATGCGTCGAGCACTTTGATGGTGTCGCAGGGGTAAAAGGGTTTCAGCACACGGCCACGCATGTCAGGGTCGGGCACGAAGCAGTAGACGCAGACGTCATACTGCTCGGCGTGCTTCTCACGTAGCTCTTGGCGTTCTTCGGTGTTCATAGTTTCTCTCCACACTTGGGGCAGTAGGTAAAAACAGTCCATTGGTATTTAGCATTGGCTCTACTAAGCCACGAGTGTTCACACTCAACTTCAGTTTTGAGGTCGTTAGGCTTTAGGTTTTCGGTAGCGTCTAGCAACTTGATTACGTCGCAGGGGTAGTCGGCTGGATAACCACCGTCTTTGACGCAGAACCCGCAATAGTCGCCAAGATAGGTGTGCTTCTCTCGAAGGGCTTGGCGTTCGTCGGAGGTCATAGTTTCTCCATTTTTCTGTAACCACATTTTTGGCAAATGCCTTCCTGTGCATATTGAACAACAAAGTCTTGCCTAATTTGTGACCACGCCCTCATACCGTTGGGAATCTTTTCCC
>CAIUHB010000072.1 GCA_903898855.1 uncultured Actinomycetes bacterium
ATGGCCATTGCAATGGCTAAGGCTGGCGGCATTGGAATAGTGCACCGCAACCTTCCTATCGAAGCGCAAGTAAAACATGTCATCGAAGTGAAGAAGAGTGGAATTGTTGGCGCAGCAGTAGGCGTTGGCGATGATGGATATGCCCGCGCAGTTGCGTTGATCGAAGCTGGTGTAGATGTAGTGGTTGTTGATACCGCCCATGGACATCATCGCGCGGTTCTCGAAGCGATTGCTCGAATTAAGAAGAGCCATCCAGATATTCAAATTATTGGCGGTAACGTCGCAACTCGAGCTGGTGCACAGGCGCTGATCAATGCCGGTGCTGATGCGGTAAAAGTAGGCGTTGGCCCAGGATCAATTTGTACAACTCGCGTAGTGGCCGGTGTCGGCGTCCCACAAGTTACTGCGATTATGGAAGCACACAAGGCTTGCGTGAAAGCTGATGTTCCACTGATTGCTGATGGCGGTCTTCAATATTCTGGCGATATCGCAAAGGCAATTGTTGCTGGCGCAGATGCCGTGATGCTCGGTTCACTCCTTGCTGGCTGCGATGAATCACCAGGAGAACTTGTTGAAGTACAAGGACGCAAGTACAAGGCTTATCGCGGAATGGGCTCACTCGGTGCGATGCAATCTCGCGGTGAGCAGAAGTCCTATTCCAAGGATCGTTACATGCAAGATGATGTGCTTTCTGAAGACAAGCTCGTGCCAGAAGGCATTGAGGGCAAAGTTGCTTATAAAGGCGCGGTTGCCACAACTTTGCATCAACTAGTTGGCGGCCTTCGCTCCGGTATGGGATATGCCGGCGCTGCCACAATTGCCGACCTACAAAATAATGGTCAACTCATTCAAATTACTGCTGCAGGGTTGCAGGAGTCTCACCCGCACGACGTGCTCGATATCGCCGAAGCACCGAACTACGCGCGCAAAGGAAAATAACGATGAACGAAATTGAAATCGGACCCGGAAAGCGCGGCCGCGTCGCCTATTCATTTGATGACATCGCCATTGTGCCAAGTCGTCGTACCCGTGACCCACAAGAAGTCTCCATCAACTGGCAGATTGATGCCTACAAGTTTGCGCTTCCGATGTTGGCTGCGCCGATGGACTCAGTAGTCTCACCTGAGACTGCAATCGCTATTGGAAAGCTCGGCGGCCTTGGCGTACTTAACCTTGAGGGACTCTGGACTCGTCATGAGGATCCACGTATTCAACTTGGCGAAATCGCTTCAATGCCTCAAGAACAAGCAATCAAGCGTATGCAGGAGTTGTACTCAGCTCCTATTCAACCTGAGTTAATTAAGGCTCGCATTGCAGAGATTCGCGCAGCTGGCGTAACAGTTGCTGCCGCGCTTTCCCCACAACGCACCGCCGAACTTCATAAGACGGTTATTGATGCCGGCGTGGACTTGTTCGTTATTCGCGGTACAACCGTTTCAGCAGAACACGTTGCTAATGCAAATGCGCCACTTAACCTAAAGAAATTTATCTACGAATTAGATGTACCCGTCATCGTTGGTGGTTGTGCCACTGGCTCTGGCGCACTTCACCTCATGCGTGCTGGTGCAGCAGGAGTTCTTGTTGGATTTGGTGGCGGAGCTGCTCACACAACTCGCACCGTATTAGGAATTGCAGTACCCATGGCTTCGGCAGTTGCGGAAGTTGCCTCTGCTCGTCGCGATTACATGGATGAATCTGGCGGACGTTATGTTCACGTTATTGCCGATGGTTCAGTTGGTCGCTCAGGAGATATTGCTAAGGCAATTGCTTGTGGCGCAGATGCCGTCATGATGGGCTCACCACTTGCTCGTGCAACTGAAGCACCAGGTAAGGGTTGGCACTGGGGCACAGAAGCACATCATCTCGAACTTCCACGCGGAGATAGAGTCCATGTCGGAACTGTTGGTTCCTTGGAACAAATTCTTACTGGACCTTCACACACTGCAGATGGCAGCATGAATCTCTTTGGCGCACTGCGTCGTGCGATGGCGACATCTGGATATTCTGATCTCAAGGAATTCCAAAAGGTAGAAGTAGTCATTGACCGTGCCTAATTCCGCCCGCGAGACGGTTCTAGTTGTTGATTTCGGCGCGCAATACGCCCAGCTCATCGCGCGACGTGTTCGCCAAGCGCAGGTTTATTCAGAGATAGTTCCATCATCAATGCCGATTGCCCAGATGCTGGCAAAAAAGCCAAAGGCGATCATTCTCTCTGGTGGGCCATCGAGCGTTTATGAAGCAGGCGCACCAACTTTAGATTCTGCGCTTTTCCAAGCCGGAGTTCCTATCTTTGGAATTTGTTATGGCTTTCAAGTGATGGCTGCTGCACTCGGCGGAACTGTTACTAAGACTGGTAAATCAGAGTTTGGCAGAACGCCACTCCAGATTGATGCCAGCTCACGTTTACTTCATGGCCTACCAAATAGTTTTAACGTCTGGATGAGTCATGGCGATAGCGTGACGCAAGCTCCTTCAGGTTTTATCGCCACCTCTCGCACTACTGATACACCGATTGTCTCTTTTGAAAGTTCGGATGCGCATTTCGCGGGAGTTCAATTTCACCCAGAAGTTCTGCACTCTGAAAATGGCCAAGAGATTTTGCGCCGTTGGTTAATCGACATAATTGGTTGCACCCCATCGTGGAACTCAGAAAATATTGTTGCGATTGAAGTTGAACGTATCCGCAAGGAAGTCGGCAGCAAGCGTGTGCTCTGCGGACTTTCCGGAGGTGTGGACTCAGCGGTTGCTGCTGCCATTGTGCAGAAGGCGGTTGGTCACCAACTCACTTGCGTCTTTGTTGATCATGGCCTGCTTCGCGAAGGTGAAGCCGAGCAAGTAGAGCGCGACTTCGTTGCTTCTACTGGAGTCGACCTAGTAGTTGTTGATGCCAAGGAGCGCTTCTTGAAAGCACTTGCCGGCGTTACAGATCCAGAGCAGAAGCGAAAGATCATTGGCACCGAATTTATTCGAGTCTTTGAACAAGCCGCACGCGAGATATCTGCCGAAGAAGGAATCGATTACTTAGTTCAAGGAACGTTATATCCCGACGTTGTTGAATCTGGCGGCGGTGAAGGAACTGCAAATATTAAGTCTCACCATAACGTTGGTGGCCTGCCTGATGATCTGCAATTCACTTTGATTGAGCCGCTGCGAGCACTCTTTAAAGATGAGGTGCGCGAAGCAGGGCTACAACTAGGACTCCCAGAAGAGATCGTTTGGCGCCAACCATTTCCTGGGCCAGGACTGGGTATTCGTATTGTTGGCGAAGTAACTCAAGGCAATCTCGATATTTTACGTAAAGCAGATTCCATCGCCCGCCATGAGTTGAAAGCAGCTGGCTTGGATCGAGAGATTTGGCAGTGCCCAGTAGTTCTCTTGGCTGGCGTTCGCAGCGTTGGCGTACAAGGTGATGGTCGCACCTACGGCCACCCAATCGTGCTTCGTCCAGTCTCTAGTGAAGATGCGATGACTGCGGATTGGTCGAGAATTCCCTATGAAATTCTTGAGAAAATTTCTACCCGCATCACCAATGAAGTTCGAGAAGTCAATCGAGTGGTTTTAGATGTAACATCTAAGCCACCAGGAACCATTGAATGGGAGTAAATGTGAAGAAGCGTTTGGTGCTAGTTCTTACCGTCGCTGCCGTGATCTCTGCCGGAGTTACAACTCCAAGCTTTGCCGGTGGCAAGAAAGCCATTGCCAAGGCAACCAGCAATATTTCAATTTGCAAGAGCACTAGCGCAGTAGGTCACTCACCTAAGAAGCTTCCGATCCCAGCGGTCAACGTTCCTCACGTTAATCGCACCTTTACTTTCACCACCAACTGCGGCGATATCGTGATTGATGCCGATGGCGTCAATGCACCATTAACTGTTATTGCACTGAGCTATTTAGCTAAGAATGGTTATTACGATCAATCACTATGCCATCGCCTTGTAACTAGCGGCATCTATATCTTGCAGTGTGGTGATCCCACAGCGTCTGGTCAGGGCGGACCACGTTTCTATATTCCTGATGAGAATCTGCCACCAGCATCTTCCAATGCATATCCAGCTGGAACAGTTGCCATGGCAAATGCCGGGGCTGGAACAAATGGTTCACAATTTTTTATTACCTACCAAGATAATTCCCAACTATCTTCGAATTACACAGTCTGGGGCCATGTCACTAAAGGCCTAGATATCGTTAAAGCAGTTGCCGCCGCCGGAAATGCTGCCGATGGCGTTGGACCAGCTCAGGTTATTGCGATTGAAAAGGTAAAAGTTAAGTAAGCCTTAGCTCGTACTTACAATCTTAAATACCTCTGCCAAGCGACCTTCTGGCAAGTAATTTGTTTGAGCGTTGCGCTCTGCCCAAGCTCTGACCATATTTTCCATCTCTGGGTTATGCGCAGTTTGGCTGACGTGCGCATGAAGCGCCTTCATCTTTTTATCGAAGGTATCAGTGATATCCACATAATGATCAGGGGAGTTGTGGGACATCACCCAAACTTCTAAGACCTTCCAAGGCTCCAGACCTTCTTCCTTCAATAAATCTTCAAAAGCAAATGCATTTCGCGAATCAGGATAGACCGCTTGAATTGCTGCCTCACCAGCTGCCATGTGATCAGGATGGCTGGCAAATAAGCGATCCCAGTTTCGTTCTGGACTTTGAATGACCATGCGCTGTGGTCTGGTTTTACGAATTTCGCGGACGATCGCTTTGCGAAGTTCGATTGTTGGCTCTAACCAACCATCGCGATAATTCAGAAAGGTAATATCGGTGACGCCGAGTGCGGCGCCAGCGTCGCGTTGTTCTTTCTGGCGAATCTTTGGCATCTCTTCCCGAGGAACATCTGGATCTTCGCCACCTTGGTCGCCATTAGTGCAGATGCAGTAAGAGACCTTGATTCCTTTCGCGGTCCATTGTGCGATGGTTCCACCAGCTCCAAAATCGAGGTCATCTGGATGGGCGGTTACTACAAGGACGCGTTCAATCTCGGAATCTTCAATGAGGGACATATGCGCATTTTGGCAGAACTTTAGGTAGATAGACTGCTCCTATGCCGAGTACCGACCAACTTCTTGCTGGATTAAACCCGCAGCAGGCAGAGGCGGTTAAGCACGAAGGCGCCCCATTACTTGTAGTTGCCGGCGCCGGTTCTGGAAAAACTCGAGTGCTCACTCGCCGAATCGGCTATTTAATGGCAGAGCGCCAAGTGGCTCCGTTCGAGATTTTGGCGATCACCTTTACCAATAAGGCTGCCGGTGAGATGAAAGAGCGAGTGGCTGAACTAGTTGGCGATCGAGCGCGCTCGATGTGGGTCTCTACCTTCCACTCCGCCTCGGTTCGAATCCTTCGCCAAGAAGCAGTGCGACTTGGTTACACCAACTCTTTCACTATCTATGACTCCGGCGATAGCCAAACTCTGGTCTCGCGCATCATGAAAGATATGCATTTAGATATCAAGCGTTATGCACCGAGGGCAGTACACGCACTTATTTCAGCAGCGAAGAACGAGTTGATGGGCCCAGCTGATTACCTCAATAACGCAGGTTCCGATCACTTTACCCAGATTGTGGCCGAGGTCTTTGCTCACTATCAACGGCGATTAACCGCGGCCAATGCCATGGACTTTGATGACTTAATTGGCAAGTGCGTTGAGGTATTCCAACGTTTTCCTGAATCCAAGAGTCGATATCGCTCCCGCTTTCGCCATATTTTGGTCGATGAATATCAAGATACCAACCAAGCGCAGTACCAATGGATCAAGGAACTCGTTGGTACAGAAGGTGATGGTTTCCCAGTTGCCGAGCTATGCGTCGTGGGAGATGCCGATCAATCTATCTACGCTTTTCGTGGTGCAAATATCCGTAACATTTTGCAATTCGAAGCCGATTATCAGAACGCCCGAACCATCATGCTTGAGCAAAATTATCGTTCTACCCAAAATATCCTCAGCGCGGCTAATGCTGTTATTGCTAATAACGAGGGGCGCAAAGAGAAGAACCTTTGGTCTGATTCCGGTACTGGTGCACCCATAACTGGGTATGTGGCCGAGAGCGAACACGATGAGGCTGATTACATAGTCGCGGAAATCAAACGCCTGCGGGAAGAGAATATTTCGCAGCCGGGTGACACTGCAATTTTCTATCGCACGAATGCTCAATCGCGTGTTTTTGAAGAAGTATTTTTGCGCGGCGCGATTCCCTACAAAGTTGTAGGTGGCGTGCGATTCTATGAACGCAAAGAAATTAAAGATTTTATGGCCTATTTGCGGGTGCTAGTTAATCCGCAAGATGAAGTATCACTTCGCCGAATTATCAATACACCCAAGCGCGGGATTGGTGATCGCGCCATCGAATTAATAGAAGAGTATGGTCGCAATAATTCACTTACATTTTGGGATTCACTCGTGCATGCTGGCATGAATCCAGATTTGGCAGCTCGAGCTTCGGGTGCCATTCGAGATTTTGTATATCTGATTCAAAACTTACAGACCTTGGTTGAGGCAAATACCCGCCCATCGGTAATTGCCCAAGCAGTACTTGAGCAAAGTGGCATGCTCGCTGAATTGCAGAAGAGCGATGACCCACAAGATGAATCTCGAGTCGAAAACCTGGAAGAGCTAGTTTCAGTTGCGTTGGAGTACGAAGAGTCGGAAGTTGAAGATGGCGAAGAGATTTCATTACTTGGCTTCCTTGAGCGCACCTCACTCGTTGCCGATTCGGATCAAATTCCAGATGGCGCAGATCATGGGGGAGTAGTCACAATGATGACGCTTCATACTGCTAAAGGTTTGGAATTTCCGACCGTCTTTCTCACCGGAATGGAGGAGGGAATATTTCCGCACTCCCGAACTCTCGGTGATAAGAATGAGGTAGAAGAAGAACGTCGCTTGGCATATGTGGGACTTACTCGAGCTCGTGAACGTCTCTATCTATCGCGCTCTGAGTATCGAACTTCGTGGGGCGCACCAACCTACAATCCAGCCTCCCGCTTCCTCTCTGAAATTCCCGAGGGGCTAGTTGAGTGGAATGAACATGCAGCAAGCCTCGGCGGTATGGGTGGCATGGGAAGCAATCGAAACTCTTCGCTTCGACCTTCGACTTTTAGTCCAGCACCTCGAGCCACTGGCCGCAAGAGTTCAACCGCGATGGTCCTAGCAATCGGTGAACGTGTGTCTCATGACACATTTGGTTTAGGTACTGTCGTAGGCGTGAGCGGTGAAGGCGATCGAGCAGAAGCGACTATCGATTTCGGCACATATGGCGAGAAGCGCTTGCTATTGAGATACGCACCCGTCGAGAAGCTCTAAACTCATCCTCGCAGAACTTTCACAATCGAGTACATATGATGAATGGGGAACAACGTGGATCTCTTTGAGTATCAAGCTCGAGATCTTTTCGAATCACATGGCGTACCAGTTCTTGGTGGCGCAGTTGCATTCACACCAGAAGAAGCAGAGCAGGCAGCTGCATCAATGGGTGGACGCGTGGTCGTTAAGGCTCAGGTAAAAATTGGTGGACGTGGAAAAGCTGGCGGCGTAAAGCTTGCCGAGAGCGCAACTGATGCGCGCGAAAAGGCAGCAGCAATCCTTGGAATGGATATCAAGGGCCACACAGTTCACAAAGTGATGATTGCTCAAGCAGCTCCAATTGAAGCTGAGTACTACCTCGCAATTTTGCTCGACCGTGCAAATCGAAACTTCTTGGTCATGGCATCAGTTGCCGGCGGTATGGAGATTGAAGAAGTTGCGCATACCTCTCCCGAGAAGCTGGCACGTGTTGGTATCGATCCCAACGTCGGCATCTCGAAAGAGCTCGCACTCGATATCGTGAAAAAGGGTCAGTTCCCAGCAGATGTAGCTGATCAAGTAGCAGAAGTACTTATTAAGTTGTGGGCCGCCTTTGTTTCAGAAGATGCAACTCTGATGGAGATTAACCCACTCGTAAAGACCAGCGACGGCAAAGTTGTTGCACTCGATGGCAAAGTAACTTTGGATGACAATGCCGGCTTTCGTCATCCTGGCCATGAAGATCTCGTAGATCACGCCGCGACCAATCCACTTGAGGCGTTGGCGAAAGAGAAGGACCTCAACTACGTCAAGCTCGATGGCCAAGTGGGAATTATTGGAAATGGCGCCGGACTTGTAATGAGTACTTTGGATGTCGTTGCATATGCCGGCGAAAAGTACAACGTGAAGCCAGCTAACTTCCTCGATATTGGTGGCGGTGCATCTGCAGAAGTAATGGCAAATGGCCTCTCCATTATTCTTGGCGACCCAGATGTCCGCAGCGTTTTTGTTAATGTCTTCGGTGGAATTACCGCTTGCGACGCAGTAGCAAATGGCATCGTGCAGGCGCTCTCAATCTTGGGCGATAAGGCAACTAAGCCAATCGTCGTTCGACTCGATGGAAACAATGTCATCGAAGGACGTCGAATCCTCAATGAGGCTAACCACCCGTTGATCCAACAACTCGACACCATGGATGGCGCAGCAGCACGCGCTGCAGAATTGGCGGCAAAATAAATGGCAATTTTCATTAACGAAAATACAAAGCTGATTGTTCAAGGTATGACTGGTTCTGAAGGAACCAAGCACACCCGCCGCATGATCGCGTCAGGCACCAAAGTTGTCGGTGGCGTTACACCAGGCAAGGGCGGACAGAGCGTTGATATCGACGGAAATATTCTTCCGGTCTTTAACACCGTTGCTGAAGCAGTTGCCGCAACCGGTGCAAATGCATCCGTGGTATTTGTTCCACCAAAGTTTGCTAAGGCCGCTGTGATAGATGCGATTGATGCAAAGATTCCATTAGTCGTAGTCATCACTGAAGGAATTCCAGTTCATGATTCGGCAGCGTTCTACGCTTACGCCGAGAGCAAGGGAAC
>CAIUHB010000073.1 GCA_903898855.1 uncultured Actinomycetes bacterium
AAGAACTATCGTTTGACTGCACGCCTTGCGGGCACCAATTGCAGAGCTGTGCTCGATGGCAAAGTACCAGTATCTGTGGTCGGCACATAACTCGCAGATAACGTCACTGGTCCATGCACCGATGGCTTCCACAAACAGAGCGCAGTAGAAGTTGCCACGATATTTCGACATCCTGGAACTGGCTTTCCGCGTTCATAAAAAGTCACCTTGCCCGGCATGGAAATACTTGCAGTAGCAGTATCGAGCACTCTATATACCGGCGAATTACTAGCTAGTGATACTGACGTAGAAGTCGCATAACCCAAAGGCCCAGCTTCGTTGTTGAAATCATTCTTTATCGCGCTGGGGCTTAATACCGAACTCCATATACGAAACTTCGCAATATTTCCCACCATGCCACATGCACCTGCGCACGTTCTCAGATCGCCAACCCAGAGTTGAGAAGTTGAACTCGCACTTCTAGTGGCGCCAGTTATGACACTTCCGTCTGGCCTGCCATCAACATAGAACTGTAAATTACCGCTCCAGGAGAGCGTAAAGCCTACTTCGTACCACTTGTTGGTAACCAATGGTGTGACACCAGATTGGTTAAAGAGTCCTGAGGTATATAAATTTAAATACGGAGTTGTGCCAGGTGAATACACACCGAAGTGCCAATCCGAGGAACCTGTGCCTGAAGAATCGCTAAACCAACGCGACGCCATGATGTTCCATCCCGCTGACCACGATGTGAATTTCACCCACATCATCAACGTCATATCTCCGCTGGGGTTTGTCGCGGTGGGGGCAGTTGTGGCAGGAAAGCCCACTCCACCAGGGCCATTAACACCCGAAACTTGAAGGGATCCGCCTCCGTCAGAGCTATATGCGGCAGTTCCGGAAAGTGCAGCAGAAAGCGTTCCGCCAGAAACCAAGTCCTTCCACACCGTTGCACCACTGGTAGCCAAACTCGTTGGCTTATTTGCATCCAACTCAAAGATGGGCGATGTAAGAACTGAAGCGTGGGTTGGTGCAGCAACAAGGAGAACGGGCAAAAAGAGAATCGCTGAGGAGATTGCTAGCAATGCTCGGCGAAGTCTCACTCCGCTATCTTAATTCAGACTAGGAATTGCCAATTACATACTTGTTATACGCAGCCACCCAGTTGGTCGCAAAGGCCTTCTGAGCCACTGCCAGCGTGATTTGATGGGCACAGACCAACAAGTGCATCTTGTTTTCTAGCGCATCCTTCATCCGCGCACTTGTCCACGGCTCGGGCCAGAGGTTTGCCACACTTCGAGGCGCTCCCCCAACCTCCAAGGGAATCAAGTGATCCTCTTCAAATAACTTCGTGCTTGTTGTTCCGTAGAACGAATACGTTCCCCGCAACTGCTGACGCTTCAACCCCGTCGTATATGAAGCTGGCGGACGAATCGTCTTTGTATAACCCACCACGCAAATCGTTGATCCGATATTTGCCTGCGTCACCGCTTGATTAGTCGCACCTGGCGTCACCGAATGAATCGGAAGTGGAGCTGATACGGCCTGAGCTACATATGGCGCGCTAATTGCCCCAATAGCTACTCCAGTAACTAACAAAGCGCGAATCCTCATGCACCAAGAGTAATCAGCAGATTTTTGTATAACAATCACATCGAGATAATTTTTCGCAATAGTGAAAGAATGCGAACCCGCGTTTGGAGAAATCGGGTGAAATCCATGCTTTCGCAGTAAGCAATGCAGAAATAGAACTCATGACACGCCAAAATATCTGCAGTTTTACTGACTTAGAGCCCGATTCATTCGATGTTAGCTTCTGATCACTCGACTACAATTACCAAGTGAAACCTTGGCCTCGCATTGCGTTGGTGATAGCGATTGTCTCTACCATTCTTATTCCCACCAAAGCCTTTTCTGTCGGCACTAACCCAACAGCAGTCTGCACTTCCGGTACGTGCACTGTGACCTTCACATCGATTAGCGACTATTACTCGTGGTCTGCCCCCAAGGCCGATACTTACACGCTCGAAGTGTGGGGCGCACAAGGAGGTAACGCTGGATATAACGGCACGGTTGCGACTTACGGTGGTCTTGGTGGATATAGCACTGGAGCGCTGGCGCTTACTTCGAACCAGGCAATTTACATTTATGTCGGAGCACAAGGTTCGGGTGCAACAGGTAATGGGGCAAGCGATTCCTTAGCTGGCGGATACAACGGTGGTGGACTTGGGTACAACGGAACGGATTCAACAAAACGAGGCGCAGGTGGTGGAGGTGGCTCCGATATTCGCATTGGTGGAAACACACTTTCCAATCGCGTCATCGTTGCAGGTGGCGGCGGAGGAGCCGTAAGTCCGGCCGCATATGGAACTAATACACCTGGCTTTGGTGGTGGAACATCAGGCGGAAATGGATCGTCTGCTACTTTTCCATTTTCTTCATATCCGCAATACCACGGTAAAGGCGGTTCACAATCTGCTGGAGGTGGAGGTGGAGCAAACGGCTCAACAGCAACTGGAGGAGTGCTCGGCATTGGTGGTGATGCCGGTTATGCCTACGGCTATGGAGAAGGTGGAGGCGGTGGTGGCTACTACGGTGGCGGAGGATCGGGAACTGGAATGGGTTCGGGCGGTGGATCAGGTTATATCGGCGGCGTGAGTTCTGCTCAAACAATTGCCGGCAATGCAACCATGCCAAACCCCGCGGGCGGAAATATGACTGGGCGATCGGGAAATGGATTAGTGCGAATTTCCTATACCGATGTTCCCCTCACTTCTAGCTTTAGTTCTTTCTCTTTAACTTCCGGAGCAAACCCTCCAATTTATAGAACTTCCTCGATATTAACTGCGGTGGTTAGCGTCCCATCAAAGGTCACTTTTAAAGTTAACAACGTGATTATTCCTGGATGCAAGGGGCGTCAAACAACTGGTGGTGCTCCATCAGCAACTGCGACCTGTTCATGGAAACCTTCAACACGTGGCTCCGCAATCGTCTCGGCAATCGCCGCTCCCAATAACGTTGCTACAAGTGGATCTTCTGCGAACATTGCGGTTGCGATTTCTTCTCGCGCAGGCAAGCGGTAACAACAAAACCTCGCATACTTATAAACCTTCTAGGATTTCTTTGTTCCTATACGCTTTGGACGTTTAGCTGGTGCGAGTCCAATAGTGTGTCACCAATGCCACCGAGCATGTAATTTTTCTACGCCTTCGCCTGACACTTCGGACAGAAGTGCGAAGACCGGTTTCCAAAGGCAATCCGCTTAATAGGCCGACCACACCTCGGACATGGCTCCGCCTCTTGTCCATATGCAGCAAGTGAAGTCTCAAAGAATCCACTCTCGCCATTGACGTTGATATACATCGCATCAAAGGATGTCCCGCCTACCTCAATCGCCTCCGCCATCACTTCCTTAGCGGTATCTATCAACAACCCAATCGTCTTAATGCTCAAATCACATGCAGCACTCTCTGGATGAATCCTTGAACGCCAGAGTGACTCATCGGCATAGATATTTCCCACACCGCTCATAATCTCTTGATTCAAAATCACGCTCTTAATCGCAGCCTTGCGACTCTTCATCGCAGCCACTACTGCATCTTGATCAAATGCTTGGTCAAATGGATCCACCGCAATGTGTTGCGCCGAGGTCGGAACACCATCCGTTAATTGCTCCACCGATAACCAGCCGAAGGTGCGCTGGTCACTAAAGAGCAGCTCCTGACTCTTAAGCCCCCGCTTCAACACAAACCTCGCCCGCACATGTCCAGGCTCTGGCCGATCCTTGCGAGCCACCAAGAACTGCCCCGACATTCCCAAGTGCGCGAC
>CAIUHB010000074.1 GCA_903898855.1 uncultured Actinomycetes bacterium
ACTACAAAAGGGCCTCTTCGCATTCCTCTTCGTTCTTGCAGTCGGAGTCTTGGTTATCGCCGCGGTCGTCTTTGTGGAGCAAGCCCAACGACGTATTCCAGTGCAGTATGCAAAGCGCCAAGTTGGTCGCCAGCAATACGGTGGCACCAGCACCTATATTCCGATTAAGGTAAACCAAGCTGGCGTTATCCCAGTTATCTTCGCCTCTTCACTTCTCTACATTCCATCGCTCGTCGTTAACTTCTCTGGAAGTACTTCGAAGTGGGCAGTATGGGTTCAGCAGAACTTGGTAAAGGGCGATCACCCAATTTATATCGTCTCTTATGCGCTACTCATTATTTTCTTTACCTACTTCTATGTAGCAATCACCTTCAACCCAGATGAGGTTGCTGAAGATATGAAGAAGTACGGTGGATTTATCCCAGGCATTCGTGCCGGCCGCCCAACAGCTGAGTACCTTCAATATGTACTCTCACGCATCACCGCACCAGGCGCGCTCTACCTAGCTTTCATCGCAATCATCCCAATCATTGCTTTGATTCTCTTTAATGCCAGCCAGAACTTCCCATTCGGTGGAACTGCGATCTTGATCGTGGTCGGTGTTGGTCTTGATACT
Organism: uncultured Actinomycetes bacterium; assembly: GCA_903898855.1. The sequence continues at coordinate 617 of CAIUHB010000074.1, forward strand.
GCTAAGCAGATTGAAAGCCAGCTCCAGCAACGTTCATACGAGGGGTTCTTGCGCTAATGCGTCTTATCCTGGTTGGACCACCAGGGGCAGGTAAAGGAACTCAAGCAGTACACCTCGCCTCTCATTACGGCATTCCACATATTTCTACTGGAGATATTTTCCGCATGAATATGAAGAATGAGACCGAACTCGGCAAGCTTGCAAAATCATATGCCGATGCCGGAAACCTTGTTCCTGATTCTGTGACCAATGAGATGGTGCGCGATCGTCTTACTCATGATGATGTGAAGAACGGTTTTCTGCTCGATGGTTTTCCTCGCAATGTTGCTCAAGCTGAGTTCTTGCGCGCAATTCTGGCTGAGAAGCAAACACCGCTTGATGCAGCTCTAGAATTTTCACTTGATGATGGCGAAATTATTCGGCGCCTCTCAGGTCGCCGCACCTGCCGTTCCTGCAACGCCTCATTCCATGTCGAATTTGAGAAGCCAGCTGTAGATGGCGTCTGCGATAAGTGCCAAGGTGAGTTGTACCAACGCACCGATGACTCGGAAGAGGTCATCAAGAATCGTCTCTCGGTTTATGCAGAACAGACTCTGCCCATCATCTCTTTCTATCGCAGCGCTGGATTGCTCATCACTATCCCGGCTCTCGGTGAAGTCAGTGAAATTGCAGATCGCGCTATCACCGCGCTAAGTGCAGCAATCTCCTAAGTAGCAGCCATGGCAATCCAGATAAAGACCCTTGATCAACTTAAGTTGATGCGCAAGGCCGGTTTGGTTGTGGGCGAAATCTTGCTCGAGATGAAGGCGGCGATTGCCATTGGCGTCACCACCAATCAGCTCAATGAGATTGCAGTTAAAGGTTTAGCGGCGCGTAAAGCTAAGCCAAACTTCTTGAATTATCACGGCTATCCAGCGGTAATTTGCGCCTCCATTAACGATCAAATCGTTCACGGCATTCCTAACGATAAACCCTTTGTAAATGGTGATGTGGTCTCGATTGATTTCGGGGCAATTGTTGAAGGCTGGCACGGAGATTCCGCTTTCTCCACCATCGTTGGTACCGCAGATCCAGAAGATCAAAAGATGCTTGATGTCTGCGAAGAGTCAATGTGGCGGGGGATTGCCGCCGGAAAAGTTGGCGCAAAGTTGACCGATATTTCTTACGCCATTGAGCAATACACAAACTCGCAAGGTAAGTATGGAATCTTGCGTGAATATGGTGGACATGGCATCGGAACCGAAATGCACCAGGAGCCGCATGTGCTCAACTTTGGAGCCGCAGGTATGGGCCCTGAGCTCAAGCCAGGTTTAGCGCTAGCAATCGAACCAATGATTACTCGTGGATCGCCAAAGACTCGCGTCTTGGATGATGAGTGGACCGTTGTCTCACAAGATGGCTCACGTGGAGCCCACTTTGAGCACTCTTACGCACTTCTGCCCGATGGAAAGCCTTTTGTTTTGACCGCTATCGATGGCGGAAAAGAGAAGCTTGCCTCATTGGGCGTAGAAGTTTCAGCGCTACTTTCTTAGCGCGTTCCAGTTCTTCTGCCAACGCTCACCATAAGTGGGCCGGCCGTTCTCGCGGTTAGTGATGTATTCGTTGGAACAAATTTAACTGTAAGAGCGATTGTTGATTTTTGAGCAGGCTTCCAGTTGCATGTCACCGATCCAGATCCAATAACTCCCTTGCAACCAGGAA
>CAIUHB010000075.1 GCA_903898855.1 uncultured Actinomycetes bacterium
AACTCTTTTAATCCGATTCGAATTAGTTCGATTGTGCTGCCCAAGATAAATAGCATCGATGATGTGAAGTATTGGGCGCGCAAACTCCCCTCAAATATGCAATTAGAAGTTCAAATCGAGACTGCGATGGGCTTGGTTAAAGCGGCCAAGATCGCCTCGCATGATCAAGTCTCATCCCTGGCCTTTGGCCCGGCCGACTTTATGGGTTCGGTAGGAATTCCGAGTAAAGGCCCCGGCAATCCATGGCCGGAGGTAGCTGGAATTTTGGAGTACCCGCTTTTTCAAATGATTATTGCCGCCCATGCGCATGGAAAATTGGCATACGACGGACCTTATTTCCAAACCGCAGACCATTTGGGTTTAACCAAGGCGGCATACAAGGCGCGCGCACTTGGCGCGGATGGCAAGTGGGCGATTCATCCCGACCAGATTTATCTCTGCAACGAGGCCTTTACTCCGGGCGAAGATGAGATTGCTGATGCACATCGAATCATTGAGCAGTATGCCCAGATGCAAGGAGCTGCTAACGCCGATGGCTTGGTCGTAGATGTTGCAACAAAACGTGCCGCCGAACGCTTGTTAGAGCGAGCAAGCTTTGCGAGAGATATCACTTAGTAAGAGCTAGTGCTAGCACTCAAAAGCCTTATCTAACGCCCATTTTGGTACATCTCCATTACTTATTCATAGCAAACTATGAGTTAGCGAAAAGGAGAAATTATGAATCCGCTAGTTCTTGCGCGATGGCAGTTCGCGATCACCACCGTGTATCACTTCATCTTTGTACCAATCACGATTGGCTCAGGCTTTCTAGTAGCTGGTCTACAGACAGCGTGGGTGCGCACCCAAAAGGATAAGTACCTTCGCGCAACCAAGTTCTTTGGAAAGCTATTCCTTATCAACTTTGCTATCGGTGTTGTAACCGGAATTGTTCAAGAATTTCAATTCGGAATGAACTGGTCTTCATATAGTCGCTTCGTTGGCGATATTTTTGGAGCCCCACTTGCCATGGAAGGCCTACTCGCTTTCTTCCTTGAAAGCACCTTTTTAGGTATCTGGATCTTCGGCTGGGATCGACTCTCCAAGAAAATGCACCTAGCCTCAATTTGGCTAGCTGCAACTGGCACTTTGTTATCTGCATATTTCATTCTGGCTGCAAATGCCTTCATGCAGCACCCAACCGGTTACGTAATGAATGCAACCCGTGGCCGCGCAGAACTTACAAATATCTTTAAAGTACTTTTCCAAAATACTGCCTATTCCGCATTTCTACATACAATTCCATCGGCTTTTCTCAGTGCTGGGGCGCTTTTCGCAGGAATCGCAGCATGGATGATTCTTAAAAAGAAAGATGTTGAGGTTGCCAAGCCAGTACTCAAAATTGGCGCAATCACAATTCTAATTTCGTTTGTACTTGTCGCAGTGTCAGGTGATTTCTCTGCTCGCGTAATGTCCAAACAACAACCGATGAAGATGGCAGCTGCTGAAGCGCTCTATGATGGAAAGGCAAACGCTCCTTTCTCACTCTTTACTATCGGGACCCTCGATGGATCTAAACCAGTATTTCAAATTGGCTTACCTTCTGTTCTCTCCTTCATGTCTACCGGCAATACCAAGGGGGTCGTTGAGGGAGTCAATGATCTACAGAAGAAATACGTGGCGAAATATGGCGCTGGAAACTATAAGCCAAATATTCCACTCGCATATTGGGGTTTCCGTTTGATGATTGGCTTTGGTGCGCTATCCGCCCTCTTCGCACTACTCATACTTTGGTTTATGCGAAAGGGAGAACTTCCTTCCGGCAAGCTCTTTCGTCGGGCCATGTTGGCACTCCCCTTCTTGCCACTTATCGGTATCTCCTTTGGATGGATCTTTACCGAAAGTGCTCGTCAACCTTGGATTGTTTTCGGACTTCTTAAGACCGCGGATGGCGTCAGCACAACGGTTGGGGCTGGGAGCGTTCTATTTACAATGATTGCTTTCACTCTTCTCTACGGAGTACTTGCAGTTATTGAATTTGGTCTCATGATTAAAACTATCAAGGTTGGCCCGGTACAAACCACCGACCATGATGACTCAAGCACACTAGTGATGGCTTACTAGGGTTTAAAGGAGATATGACAATGTCACTCAATTCATTCTGGTTTGTTCTCATCGCTGTACTTTGGGTGGGATATTTCATCCTCGAAGGTTTCGACTTCGGGGTTGGCATCTTGCTTAAGGTTGTTGCTAAGAACCAAGGTGAGCGCCGCACAATCCTCACCACTCTCGGACCTGTGTGGGATGGAAATGAAGTCTGGTTGCTGGTAGCCGGTGGGGCAACATTTGCTGCTTTCCCGGAATGGTATGCCACGCTTTTTAGTGGTTTCTACCTACCGCTCTTCTTAATTCTTACCTCTCTCATTATCCGTGGCGTAGCTTTCGAATACCGAAGCAAACATGGCGATGGTGCTTGGAGAAATCGCTGGGATAACGCAATCACAATCTCAAGCTTTCTGCCTGCACTTCTTTGGGGCGTCGCCTTTGCAAACATCGTTCGCGGTGTGCCACTTAAGACCGATGCGCATGGATCAATTCAATATGCAGGAGGATTCTTTAATCTCCTCAATCCATACGCCTTGGTAGGAGGCCTCACCACACTCTTTCTTTTTGTTACGCACGGAGCCTTCTTCCTGGCCCTTAAAACAGATGGCGAAATTCGCAAACGTTCGAATCTACTCGCTATGAAAACTGGAGTTATTACAGCGGTACTTGCCGTTGTCTTCCTACTTTGGACGATGCTAGATCTCACATCTAAGCCAATCGTTGTCATAGGTTCACTTGTGATTGTTCTCGCTTGGTTGGCAGCACTGGCCTCTAACTTAAAAGGGCGAGAAGGTTTTGCCTTCCTCTTCTCAGCAATTGCAACTGCATTCGTTGTAATTACCTTATTTGGTGGCCTCTACCCACATGTAATGCCAAATATCAATGGCGGAGCAGGTTTGGATATCTTCAACGCCTCGAGTACCCATTACACGCTCAAGGTAATGACAATTGTTGCTGTCGTCATGACTCCATTAGTACTTCTTTATCAGGGATGGTCCTACTGGGTCTTCCGTAAGCGCATCAATCCAAGTCAGATTCACAATGCTGACTCTGGTGTACTGGATTCTCTGAATAAGTGAAACCCCTCGATCCGCGGCTGCTGCGTTACTCACGTAGTAGCCGCGGTTTTCTAATCTCTACAGTATTCATATCTGTGGCAGCGGCGGTAATCAGCGTAGTTCAGGCATTTATTTTGGCAAAAATTATCGTAGACATTTTCCAAGGCCATCAATCCATTAATCTCTTTGATATCAAAATTGTGGGGTTATTTATACTTCTTGCGCTTCGGGCGATATTAAATCTATTTTCAGAGTGGATGAGCTCCCTAGCAAGTACAAAGATTAGAAATGAACTTCGCTCCAAAGTGCTTCGGAGATCTCTTGAGGCTGGATCCGAAACAGCAAATGAAGTTGGCTCGGCTCGGCTATCACTTCTGCTCTCATCTGGTATCGGAAGTCTGGATGGTTACTTCGCTAAATTTGTACCTCAACTCTTTACCGCAACAATTGTTCCTATCTCAGTCGCCCTAGTTATCGCTCTTAAAGATTGGCAAACTGGGTTGATAGTCCTTTTAACTATCCCACTAATTCCGATTTTTGGAATTTTAATTGGCCGTTTCACTGCCGCCGCCACAGCCAAGAAATGGCAAGCGCTAGGAGTCCTGAGTGGCTATTTTCTAGATTTATTGAGTGGTTTAACAACTCTTAAAGTATATGGTCGTGCCAAACTTCAAAAAGCTCGTATTCAAAAAGTCGGTGATGACTACCGAAAAGAGACCATGAAAGTCTTGCGCATCTCCTTTCTCTCTTCACTCGCTCTAGAACTTATCGCCACATTATCTGTAGCACTTATTGCCGTCTCTATCGGACTTCGATTAGTTGGAGGATCACTTAGCTTAGAGACTGCGTTGATTGTTTTAATTTTGGCACCCGAGGTTTATTGGCCAATCCGGCAGGTGGCTGGATATTTTCATGCCGC
>CAIUHB010000076.1 GCA_903898855.1 uncultured Actinomycetes bacterium
CCGTGACCAAGTCGCTCGGCGCCACACATTTGAATTGCCTGCCAGATGGAGGGAAGGCCATAGGCCTCACCTGCGTGAATGGTGAAGTGAGCATTCTCCTGGCGAAGATAATCAAAGGCGCTCTGCTGAATTGTTGGGGGAAAACCATCTTCCGGGCCAGCAATATCAAATCCAACAACGTGCTTATCGCGATATTGAACTACCTTGCGGGCCACTTCATCAGAATGTTCATTTTGGCGAAGCGCACAGAGGAGTTGTTCAACTCGAATGGTGAGCCCCTCGGCTTTAGCGTCGGCCATGCCCAGGCGATAGCCCTCGCTAGTTGCTTCGATAACTTGATCTAGGCTCAAGCCCTTTTCCCGAAAGAGTTCTGGGGCGCCACGCACTTCGGCATAGACAACTCTGTCACGCGCTAAATCCAGAGCAGCTTCCCGGGCTACGCGGATGATCGCCGCTTCGCTCTGCATGACTGCAATGGTGTGACTAAAAGTTTCGAGGTAGCGAACAAGCGTTCCAGAGCTAGCTGATTCTTCAAACCAATCGGCTAGCGCGTCGGCATTTGTCGTGGGAAGTTTGGTGTAACCAATTTCTTCGGCCAACTCGATAATTGTTTGTGGGCGAAGTCCACCATCTAAATGGTCATGAATAACGGCCTTCGGCAAACGCTTAATCTGCTCGTGAGTTGGTTTCCTATCAAGTGTCATTCTTATCCTTCAATTCTTTCAAGAATGAGAGGCAAGAGATTTGCCTTCTCCCCTGTGCTGGAAATCTTTACCGCGCCAGTAAGGGCTTCTTCTGCTCGTTCAAATCTAGCGCTCTCATCTGTATGCAATGTGAACAGCGGTTGACCTTTAACTACTTGATCTCCCGGCTTGGCGTGAATTTCGATGCCCGCTCCTGCCTGCACCTGCTCGCCTTGGCGAGAACGACCAGCGCCCAAGCGCCAGGCACTGACGCCAACTTTCATGGCATCCATCGCAATCATCTCACCAGATTCTTCGGCGGTAATAACTACCTGCTCTTTGGCAACCGGCAGCTTGGCATCAGGATCGCCACCTTGTGCGCGAATCATCGCCTTCCATGAATCCATGGCCGCGCCATTTTTAAGTGCGTCGGCTGGATCCATTAGTGGTTTAACACCGGATGCCTCGATCATCTCGCGCGCGAGTACCAAGGTGAGTTCGACGATATCGGCTGGGCCACCGCCAGCAAGTACTTCCACAGATTCTCTAACTTCCAAAGCATTTCCGGCAGTCAGTCCAAGTGGAACATCCATGGCGGTAACTAAAGCTCTGGTTTTAACACCCGCTCTAGTACCAAGTGCGACCATTACTTGTGCGAGTTCACGGGCTTTGAGCGGATCGCTCATAAAAGCACCAGAACCAGTTTTAACATCCAAAATTAGCGCGCTGGTGCCTTCTGCAATCTTCTTGCTCATAATGCTCGAAGCAATGAGCGGGATGGCTTCCACGGTTGCTGTTACATCGCGAAGTGCGTAGAGCTTCTTATCTGCTGGAGCCAAACCTGCTCCTGCTGCGCAAATTACTGCGCCACAACTCTTGAGCACTGCCAACATCTCTTCATTGGAGAGTGATGCGCGCCAACCAGGAATCGACTCGAGCTTGTCGAGCGTGCCACCGGTATGGCCTAAACCTCGGCCAGATAATTGCGGAACTGCTGCTCCGCAGGCAGCAACAAGTGGAGCAAGTGGCAAGGTAATTTTGTCGCCCACTCCACCAGTGGAGTGTTTATCAACTGTCGGACGATCAAGGGCTGACCACTCCATCCGTTCGCCACTATTGATCATGGCATCTGTCCAACGCGAAATTTCTCGATTATTCATGCCATTGAGCAAAATCGACATCAAGAGCGCAGACATTTGTTCGTCAGCAACGACGCCACGTGTGTAGGCATCGATGACCCAATCAATCTGCGGATCGCTCAGCTCGCCCTTATCGCGCTTGGCTGCGATTATTTCAACAGCTGCAAAAGCTTCACTCACGTGAGATCCTCTGGTCCAAAAGCCCATGGCAAGAGTTGTGACATTGGTTCAGGGCCAGCAGGTGTCATGAAGAGTAGTTCTGCGCCACCATGCTCAAAGAGAAGTTGGCGACAGCGCCCACATGGGGAGAGGAAATTTCCTTCGCCATCAACACAGACCGCTGCGATTAATCGTCCGCCACCTGTTGCGCATAACTGGGAGACCAAGCCGCATTCGGCGCAGAGTCCCAGGCCATAACTGGCATTCTCAACATTGCATCCAACAACAATTCGACCATCACTTACCAGCGCTGCAACTCCTACTGGAAATTTTGAATAAGGCGCATAAGCGCTCTTCATAATTTCTTTTGCTTTGGAGTGGAGCAACTCCCAATCAATGAGCGGGGTACTCAATGAGATTCGCCTCGCTTATAGGGAGCGCCATCTGCTGCAGGAGCCCGGACTCGACCAACTAGCCCAGTCACCGCGATAATTGTTGCGACGTAAGGAACCATCAACATGATTGGACTTGGGATTGGTGTGCCAATAATTCCCAGAACGCTCTGGAGATTATCTGCAAAGCCAAACAAGAGCGCCGCTGAAACCGCTCCCCATGGAGTCCAACGTCCAAAGATCAACGCCGCTAGCGCGATAAAGCCCTTTCCAGCCGTCATCTCTTTCGAGAATGAACCCACGGCTCCAACGGTGAAGTAGGCACCGCCTAGGCCAGCAATCATTCCGGCGAGCATGACGTTGCGGAAGCGAAGTCGATTAACGTTGATGCCGACGCTATCCGCGGCAGTTGGGTGTTCGCCAACTGCGCGAGTGCGTAGCCCCCACTTAGTCTTAAAGAGAGTAAAACTCAGCGCAAAGATTGCAAAGTACATGAGGTAGACGATGATCGTCTGGTCAAAGAGAATCGGACCAATCACCGGCAGCTTCCATAAGAATGGAATCTTTAGCGGCGTGAGGGTTGGGCCGGAGTTCCAGGTCGCTTGATATGGGATCAAAAGCCGCTTGTAGAGGAAGTCGGTTATTCCATAGACAAGTACATTGAGAACGAATCCCAGAATAATTTGATCGATGCCAAAGTTGACCGCAAAAATCGCGAGCAAGGTTGAGATGAGGCATCCGGCAATCGGTGCAACGAGTAGACCCCAGAAGACGCTATGGGTAAGGCTGGCCACGACGCCTGCCGCAAATGCACCGGCAAGAAGTTGTCCTTCAATTGCGATATTAACAACGCCAGAGCGTTCGCTTACTAGGCCTGCCATTGAACCAAAGATCAATGGAACGGCAAGTAGAAGTGCGCCTTGAAGCAGTCCGGTAATAGGAATGAATTTTCCGGCAGCTGCCCAAGAGATGAAGGCCATAATGAGCGAGAAGCCGACAACCGCACTTACTGCTCGAATGGTTTTACCGCGTTTGAATTGAAAATATCCAACGATTGAGGCAATAAGCGAGACCAATCCAAATCCGAGTGCAGCGTGTTTGGCGTTGATCACCCATTGGTGGATGAGAATCCACTCTTTATCTAAGGTAAAACCATATGTAACTGGTGCCTTAGATGCCGGCAATATTCCGAAAAAGATAATCGCCAAAAGTGAGAGTCCAGCCATAACATAGACGCTGGCGCGGCGACGACGAAGTGCGGGAGAGAGTTTCATTATCCGTTCCATCCCTTCGAGACCAACGCCCCGGAACTCTTAAGGTTCTTTAGCCTAAAGACAGCGCGCACAATTGTTGGAGCAGCAATAAAGAGAACTACTAGCGCTTGAATAACTAGGACGATATCAATGGGTGTACTTGTGTTGGCCTGCATCGTGCCACCACCTGCGCGAAGTGCTCCAAAGAGGATTGCGGCAAAGACAGTTCCGAGTGGTTGAGCGCGGCCAAGTAGCGCGACGGTAATGGCATCGAAACCAAAGTTTCCGGCAGTTCCAGAGGTAAGTGCGAAATCACTTCCTAATACATGTACTGCGCCACCAAGTCCGGCAAGTGCACCTGAGATCACCATCGCAGATGTCATAACAAATGGGACCGAAATACCAGCAGTTTGAGCTGCGGCGGTATTGGCACCGACCGCTCTAAATCTAAAGCCCCATGTGCTTCGCGAAAGCAGCCACCAGACAAAGAGCGCTGCCGCCAGTGCGATGAAGATTCCGATACTCACTCGATAATTTACGCCAAAGAGATGTGGCAAGCGCGCTGAGTTGGAGACTTCTGGAGCGATTGGATCTTGCCGACCGGGACGAAGAAATGCCGAAGTGCTAAGCAAATACATTAAGAAATATAAAGCGACATAGTTAAGCATGATGGTGACAATTACTTCATGGGCGCCAGTCTTTGCTTTGAGCAGACCCACTGCCCCACCCCAAATTGAGGCGAGTACAACGCCAGCCAAAAGCGCCAAGAGCACATGTAAACCGACCGGAAGTTTAAAGTGGAAGCCAACGTAAGCGGCACCAATTGCACCGAAAATAAATTGACCTTGTGCGCCAATATTGAAAAGTCCGGCTTTAAATGCCAGCGCAACTGAAAGTCCGGCCAGGATAAGTGGAGCGGCTGCTACCAAAGTATCGGAGAGCGGATTAAAAGCGAGCAGCGGATGATGTGGGGTCGCCAAGTTTGGGTTGTAGACCGAACCTTGGAAGAGTGCGAGATAAGAATTGCCAGCAGCGGCACCAGCAATCTTTAGAAATTGGAGCGGATGACCAATCTTCTTAAGCGCTTCAGAATCTGAAAATGCAATGAGAAGCGCACCGGCAAACATTGCCAAGGCGAATGAGAGAAGTGGCAGAACTAAGGGTTTGAGAAAATTAAATTTCAATTTACGCATTTACGACACCTGCCATAAGTAGTCCGAGCTCTTGCGCAGAAACGGTTGCCGGAACAATTTTGATGATTTCTCCTCGATACATGACGGCGATTCGGTCGGCCAGTGCAAGCACTTCATCGAGCTCGGTGCTGACCAGCAGTACTGCGCGCCCGGCATCACGTTCAGCCAAAATGCGCTCGTGCACAAATTCAATCGAACCTACATCAAGGCCACGCGTCGGCTGGGATGCGACGAGAAGTTTGACTGGACGCGAGAGCTCGCGCGCTAAAACAACTTTCTGTTTATTTCCCCCCGATAAGGAGGAGACCGGGTCCTGCACGGATTGCTTGCGGATATCGAATTCCACGCTCTGCTTCTCGGCCTGCTCAGCAACTACCGCTGGGAACATTTGAATTCCCTTTGCATATGGAGTTAAGTCGTGCAGATCCAAGATGAGGTTTTCTGCGATTGATAGCGAACCAATAAGTCCATCAAATTCACGGGACTCCGGCACGAAGGCAATTCCTTCATGGAGAGACTCCCGAACACTCTTGCCAGTTATCTCATTCTCGCCCAGGCGAATACTTCCCTTTATATGGGGCTCAAGATTGATCATTGCGCGGGCTAGCTCTGATTGACCATTTCCTTGAACTCCAGCAATGGCTAGGACTTCCCCTGCTTTGACCTCAAAATTAATATTCTTAACAAGCGCCCGACCAGTTTCATCTTCGATCTGTAAATCTTTAACTGCAAGAATTACATCGCCTATTGGATGGGACGCCTTATCCGGGTTTAACTCGACTGGCCGGCCAACCATAAGTGAGGCTAGTTCACTCTGTGATGCCGATGGTTCGGCGCTGCCAACAACTTTTCCGCGGCGGATAATGGTGATTCGGTCAGCGACCGCTTTAACTTCTCGAAGCTTGTGGGTAATAAAGATGATGGAGGTGCCTTTGGCCTTCAATTGGCGCATTATCTCGAGCAGCTCATCAGTCTCTTGTGGCGTGAGAACGGCCGTGGGTTCATCCAGGATCAGCACCTTTGCGTCGTAGATAAGTGCTCGAATAATCTCCACTCGCTGTTGTACGCCGACTGGAAGTTCTTCGACTATTGCATCTGGATCCACATCAAATTTAAATTCATCCGAGACTCGTTTAATCTCACGTTTGGCGGTTGCTAGATCTAACTTGCCTGCAATTCCAGTCTTCTCATGACCCAAGACGATATTTTCAGCAACGGTAAATACCGGAATCAACATGAAGTGCTGGTGGACCATTCCAATGCCTGCGGCGAGTGCATCACTGGGTTCATTGATGGATTGGACTTTTTCATCAACTAAAATTTCGCCCTTATCCGGTGCAACTAGGCCGTAGACAATATTCATGAGCGTGGATTTACCAGCGCCGTTCTCACCGAGGATGGCGTGAATCTCGCCAGTTGCAACTTTAAGATCAATATTGTCATTTGCTACGAGCGCGCCGAAGCTCTTGGTAATTCCACGTAGTTCGAGTGACACAATGCTCCAGTCTTTGACGCTAGCTACTGCTCATATCCTAATCCTAAAGAGATAAAAAAAGAACCGAGAAGATTTACTCTTCTCGGTTCTTTTGACTAACTTGGATTTAGGAAACTTTTACAGTTCCGGCAATGATTGCCTTCTGAAGTGCAACGATTTCCTTCTGTAGTGCTGCTGGAACCTTACGTCCGAGTGAGTGGTAGCCAGCAAGTGAGCCGCCGCCATTCGCCAAAGTACCAACGTATGGTGTGTTAGAGAATGTTCCCTTAACAACAGAAGAGATGACGTTCTTTACAGATGCGCCAACGCCCTTGATTGTTGAGTTGAGGATAACTAGACGTTGTGCAGCAGTTGATGCACCGAGGTACATATCTGAGTCAACGCCGATTACAACTGACTTTTTTGAAGTAGCTGAGTTAGCTGAGGTAGCAAATTCAAGTCCACCAGCAACTGGGAAGATTACATCTGCACCCTGTTGTTCGAAGTTCTTTGAGATTTGGCCAGCCTTAACTGAATCGCTGAATGAACCAACGAAAGTTCCGGTCTTTGTTGCAGAATCCCAACCAAGGACAGCAACCTTTGTTCCCTTAACCTTGTTGTAGTAGTTAACTCCAGCTTGGTATCCAGCCATGAAGATTGAAACTGATGGAATCTGGATTCCGCCGTAGGTAGCAACCTTGCCGGTCTTTGAGTATCCAGCTGCAAGGTAGCCAGCTAGGAATGCGGTCTGATCTGATGCGAAGGTAAGGCCCTTAAGGTTTGCAACTGCCTTGCCATCTACGAGACCTGGGTCATCGACCTGAGCGAACTTGATGGTTGGGTTAGCAACTGCTGCCTTGCCAATTTCGCCAGCGATCATGAAGCCAACACCGACGATGAGGTCGCACTTCTTGGTAACGAGTGTCTTTACTTCCCCTGCGTAATCTGGGTTAGCTGGGTCAGCTACAACGTATGAAACATCTGCAACAGCCTTAGCTGATTGTGCGCCAGCCCAAGCTGAAGCGTTGAATGAGTGATCATCCACGCCGCCGGTATCTAGAGCCAAGCAAACCTTTGGTAGTGCAGCGTTTGAAGCTGGAGCAACTGCTACGCCAGCAATCATTGCAACAGATGCAACGAGGGTAAATAACTTAAGTGACTTCTTCAAGATTTTCCTCCCGGAAGGTCCTCTAAGTGAGGGTTGATGTACTCCGAACTTTAGTCTTTTCCCGCCCCTGGGGCACATTGCGCATCGCAGGTACCGGAGTGGTTTATCTCCCAAAATCGAGAGAAAAGTATTGAACCCTAAACCTCAACTCTAAAGTTTGGCGCCATTCTTGAGCACATAGCTTCGTGCGGCAGCAATCTTCGCATTTACCGAGGCCGAGTTACTTCTCGAAGTAAAAGAGAGGCCGCCATCAGTAAATCGATAGCGCAAGCCAAAGATTCCATTCGCCTCATCGAGCACATGTGAAATCGCACTTCCATTGAGCGCAGATTGCGTGAGATTTGAGATTGCAAGGCCATAGTTTTTATTTCCTATGCCGAGTAGAAATGTTGGTGATGGCTTGGCATTGAGAAAATATTGGTCTGGCGAGAGGCCTATAAGTTTGATGGGCTTTTTCGCCGCCGCGATTGCGCCGACGCAAGTAAAAACTTCTGACGTTGAACTCCACGTCGAATAGATAACATCCACACCTTGCGCCACTAAACCTTTCACATAAAAGGTCGGGTTATTTGGCATGGCAATCGAACTTACCTTTACCTTTGGCGCAGCAAAATTAGCACCAGCAATAAATGCCTTTTGATTTCGATCAAAAGTTGAATCACTAGCCGAACCGAGCATTGCGACCAAACCAGATTTTGAAGATGCCGCAGCTAATGCTCCGGCCAGAAAAGAAAGTTCCGGCGTCGCGTAATCCATATCGCTGACATTTGCGGCAGAGACGGTGGAGTCCCCCAGAATCGCGAATTGTTGTTCGGGGAAATTTTGTGCAGTTTTATAGATAGCTGCGGCATAACCAGAGCCGACCGCAATGATGAGGTTATAGCCAGCTTTGGCGAGAAATTTAATTCTGGCCTCGCGATCTGCCGGTGTGCCGGAGGTGACAACCTCGCGCATTGCCAACGGTGAGAGGTGATACTTTTTCTGGACCGCTTTCAATCCAAGCGCCGCGGCATCATTAACGCCATTGTCGCCGAGTCCACCTACGTCGTAGGCGATAGCTATTCGAATATTGGGATCAACTGCTGCTCGCGCAATTGGTGCAGCGCTGAGTAACAAACCAAAGAGTGCAAGGCCAACAAACCAAAGTCGGGTTTGTTTAGCTGCGAGGTATGAGACCAAGGGCTTCATATGTCTCTGCCAAAGTTTTGCTGGCAACGTGATTTGCCTTAGCTGCACCTTCGGCCAAAATTTGAGTCAGGTGTTGGGGATCTTCCAGGAGTTCTAACGCTTTGTTGCGAATGGGGGTAAGAAAATCGACCACAACTTCAGCGACTGCGGATTTAAAGTCACCGTAACCCTTGCCCGCGAATTCGGCTTCAGCGCTCTCAATTGAGTTGCCACTAATTGCTGAGTAGATAGTTAAGAGATTTGAAATTCCGGCTTTACTCTTCTCATCGAATTTAATCTCGCGTTCGGTATCGGTCACTGCGCTCTTAAATTTCTTGCGATTGGCCTCCGGGGTATCCATCAATTCGATGACGCCGTTTTGAGAGGCACTGGACTTGCTCATCTTGGCAGTCGGTTCTTGCAGATCATTGATCTTGGCGCCGGACTTGAGAATGTATCCCTCTGGGATTGTGAAAGTCGGGCCATATTTAGAGTTAAAGCGTTGACCAAGATCGCGAGTGAGCTCAATGTGCTGGCGTTGATCTTCACCGACCGGTACTTGATCTGCTTGGTACAGCAAGATATCTGCAGCTTGCAGAATTGGATAAGTGAACAAACCAACCACAGTGCGATCAGCCCCGCTCTTGGCAGACTTATCTTTAAATTGCGTCATTCGGCTAGCTTCACCAAACCCTGTCAAACACTCCATTACCCAAGCTAATTGATTGTGGGCTGGCACATGTGACTGAATAAATAGGGTGCTCTTGGTTGGATCAATTCCAATGGCAATGAGCTGGGCAACTGATGCAAGTGTGCGCTTGCGAAGGGCAACTGGATCCGGTTCGACAGTTAAAGCATGTAAATCAACGACACAATAGAAAGCATCGTGGCTCTCTTGTAGGGCTACCCATTGCTTGAGCGCACCCAAGTAGTTACCCAAGTGGAAAGAATCGTGAGTTGGCTGAATTCCGGAGAGAACTCGCTTGCGTTCGGTGGAATTAGCCATTGTTAAATATCTTTCCGTTCTCTGCTTGAAATAAGGAGCTGACCAGCTCGCTTACCTTCCATACTCAATACTTTCACACTTACATTCTCTAGGTGGATTAAATCTTCTACTTGAGGGATGCGCCCCAAGTGGTGCATAACAAATCCCCCAGCTGTCTCATAAGGACCTTCGGGCAGCACAATTCCGGTCTCATCGGCCAAATCCTCGAGTGAGATCAAGCTATCGACTTCGAATTCACCGGGAGCTGAATTGGCGGTTACCTCATCGTCCTCGACATCGTATTCATCCTGAATCTCACCCACTAAGCGTTCAACCAGATCCTCCATCGTCACAATTCCATCGGTACCGCCGTACTCATCCAAGATGATCGCAATATGACTTCGCTTTGCTCGCATCTCAGCCAAGGCAGGCAGCACTCCCTTAGTTCCCGGCAAGAAAAGTACTGGGCGGATAATTTCTAAAATTGTGGTGGTGGGGTCTAGCTTTTTGGTGCTGGCATTGAGTAGATCGCGCACGTGAATGAATCCAATTACCTCATCGGTCGAGCCGCGAGTCACTGGATATCTTGAGTGTGAGTGGGCGGTGGCTACTGCGATCGCCTCCGAAATTGTTAGGCCAACATCCATAAAATCGACCTCGGTCCGCGGAGCCATAATCTCGTGCAGCTGTAAATCACCGGCGTTAAAGACTTCTTCAACAATGTCCCGCTCTTCATCGGTGAGCGCAGTATGGCCAGTGACTAAATCTACGAGTTCGGCCTCTGAAATCTCAGCTCGCGCTTCACCTGCTCGAAGACCTAAAACTTTAACAACTGCGTCGGTTGATTTTGAGAGCAACCAAATGATTGGCCTAAAGATATGTGCGATTCGATCAATTGATGGTGCAGCTGCGAGCGCAATTGTTTCGGTTCGATAGAGCGCCATTCGCTTGGGCACTAATTCACCAAAAACTAAGGAGACATAAGAGATAACGAGCGTTAGTGAAATTAGTGAGATTGTTGTGCTGGCACCGTTGGAAATTCCCCACCGCTCCAATACCGGAATTACATATGTGCCAAGCCGTTCGGAGCCAAGTGCGGCCGAGAGAAATCCGCAGAAAGTAACGCCTACTTGGGCAGCGGCCAAGAAGCGATTGGGATTTTGTGAAAGTAGAGCTACTCGAGCTCCCCGTTTTCCTTTACTCGCCATCTGCCTAACTTGGGAGTCGCGCAGAGAGATCAAGGCAATCTCAGCTGCCACAAAGATTCCGGCAACTGCGATAAAGAGCAGGACCAGGGCGATATCTCGTAAAAGTCGACCGGTCATATAGCCAAGCGTACTTGAGCCTTACCTGCCGCGTGCCATAGGCTAAGCACACTTCATCCAACGGATCGTCGGGCACGTACCTGCCCGGAGAAGGAGATATAGCCATGGCATCAGTCGTATTCGACAATGCATCACGAATCTACCCGGGCAATCCAAAGCCGGCTGTAGACAAACTCAACCTCACTGTTAATGACGGTGAATTCCTCGTACTTGTTGGACCTTCCGGTTGCGGAAAATCCACATCACTTCGCATGCTTGCCGGACTAGAAGAGATTGACTCTGGTTCGATTCGCATCGGCGATCGCGACGTTACGCATGTAGCGCCAAAGGATCGCGATATCGCAATGGTCTTCCAGTCCTATGCCCTCTATCCGCACATGACCGTTGCCGAAAATATGGGATTCGCACTCAAGATTGCCGGCGTCGACAAGGATGAGCGCGATCGTCGCGTCCTGGAAGCAGCCAAGTTGCTTGATCTCGAGGATTACCTCGATCGCAAGCCAAAGGCGCTCTCTGGTGGACAACGCCAGCGCGTTGCTATGGGCCGAGCAATTGTTCGTGAACCACAAGTCTTCTTGATGGACGAACCACTCTCTAACTTAGATGCAAAACTTCGTGTTGCAACTCGTACTCAAATCGCAGCGCTCCAGCGCCGCTTAGGTATCACAACTGTCTACGTAACTCACGACCAGGTCGAAGCGATGACCATGGGCGATCGCGTTGCGGTGTTGAAAGATGGCGTACTTCAACAAGTTGATACCCCACGCAATCTTTACGATGCTCCAATTAATGCTTTTGTTGCCGGCTTTATCGGTTCACCAGCCATGAACCTGCTCACCGTTCCAGTATCTGGTGGCAAGGCGCATCTCGGAAACTTCACCCTCGATGTTCCTGCCAGCGCAGGCACATCAGTAACAGTTGGTATTCGCCCAGAGGGCTTTGCCCCAGCTGGCGCTGGCTTTGAAGTAGCAGTCGAAGTTGTCGAAGAGCTCGGCGCAGATGCATTTGTATATGGTCGCCCAGTTGATGCTTCGGTGAAGTTCGCTAATGCCACTGACGAAGGCGCACAAGTCATCGTCCGTTGGGATCCAAAGAATCCACCAAAGCCTGGTTCAACTGTCACCGTTGCCGCTAATCCAGCTGCAATCCACCTATTTGATGCAACAACAGGTGCTCGCATCTCCTAAAGAGATACTCAACGAAAAAGCCCCGCGAATATTCGCGGGGCTTTTTCGTTGCCGACTATTAAGCCATTGCCTTCTTGAGGTTCTCATCAATTGAGCTGAGGAACTCTTGGGTGGTTTGGTATGGAGCATCCTTGGAAATAAGCAGCGCCAAATCCTTGGTCATCTTGCCCTCTTCTACAGTCTTGATACATACCTGCTCGAGTGTGGCGCAGAACTTTGCTAGCTCTGGGTTGTTATCGAGCTTTGCACGGTGAGCAAGTCCCTGGGTCCAAGCAAAGATAGATGCGATGGGATTTGTGGAGGTTGCTTTACCCTTTTGATGTTCGCGGTAGTGGCGAGTAACAGTTCCGTGAGCAGCTTCTGATTCACAGACCTTGCCATCTGGAGTCATGAGCACAGATGTCATAAGGCCGAGTGAGCCGTAACCCTGTGCCACTGTGTCAGATTGAACATCTCCGTCGTAGTTCTTACATGCCCAGACATATCCACCTTCCATGCGAAGTGACATGGCAACCATGTCATCGATGAGGCGATGCTCATACCAAATACCAGCGGCTTCAAATTGAGCCTTGAATTCAGCTTGATAGATCTCTTCAAAGATATCTTTAAAGCGACCGTCGTAAGCCTTAAGGATGGTGTTCTTGGTGGAGAGATAGACCGGGAACTTGCGAAGAAGTCCGTAGTTCAAAGAGGCGCGAGCAAAATCGCGGATGGAATCATCCACGTTATACATCGCCATTGCTACGCCAGAGCCATCAAAGTTATAGACCTCGTGAGTGGTAGGTGCTGAGCCATCTTCTGGAACGAAAGAGATGGTGAGCTTTCCTGGGCCATCGACTCGGAAATCTGTGGCGCGATACTGATCGCCAAATGCGTGACGACCAATAACGATCGGCTTAGTCCAGTGTGGGACTAGGCGCGGAACGTTAGAGATGATGATCGGTTCGCGGAAGATTACGCCTCCGAGAATGTTGCGGATGGTTCCATTCGGAGACTTCCACATCTTCTTTAGGCCAAACTCTTCGACGCGCGCCTCATCAGGAGTGATGGTTGCGCACTTGATACCAACACCGTGCTTTTGGATTGCTTTAGCGGCATCGATAGTGACTTGATCATCGGTGGCATCGCGGTGTTCCATACCAAGGTCGTAGTACTCAAGATTTACATCGAGGTAAGGCAGAATCAACGAATCCTTGATGAACTGCCAGATAATGCGGGTCATCTCATCGCCATCGAGCTCTACAACAGTTCCTTGAACTTTAATCTTTGACATTGTTCCTTCTTCTTTTAGTGGATAGTTTTTAGAGTTCTTTAACGTCAGCTTGCTTAGCGCGAACTGCTTCAGCTGCGACTTTAAGCGCCTCAATTTCAGATGGTGTTAGTGCGCTTTCAACAACTTTGCGGATGCCGCTCTTACCAATTTCGGCTTCTACGCCGAGATAAACACCAGAGATTCCGTACTGGCCATCTACCCATGCGCAGACTGGCATGATCTCACCAGAATCTTCGATGACTGCCTTAGCCATGCGAGCTGCAGCGGCGGAAGGTGCGTAATAGGCAGAACCGGTCTTAAGTAGCGCGACAACTTCAGCGCCACCATTTCGGGTGCGATCAACGAGTTCGTCAATCTCGGCTTGGCTAAGTAGTTCACTCAGTGGCTTGCCATCAACTGTGCAACGGCTTGGGACTGGAACCATGGTGTCGCCGTGTGAACCGAGTGTGAGGGTTTTGACGCTAGCAGTGAGTACACCGAGCTTCTCTGCTACGAAATTTGTGAAGCGTGCAGTATCAAGCATTCCAGCTTGACCCATAACCTGGTTGTGAGGGAACTTGCTAGCAATTTGAGTGAGTGCTGTCATTTCATCAAGTGGATTTGATACAACAATGATGACTGCCTTTGGCGAATGCTTTGCGATATTTTCGGCAACTCCGCGAACAATTCCAGCGTTAACGCCGATGAGATCCATGCGACTCATTCCTGGCTTACGTGGAAGTCCAGCAGTAATAACTACAACATCTGAGTTGGCAGTCGCTTCGTAGCCGGCGCCTTCTGCAGTTGTGGTCGCGCCAATAACTTTTGTTTCGAAACCTTCAATGGAACGTGATTGATTCATATCGAGGGCAAGACCTTCTGGCTTTCCTTCGACGATATCTGTGAGAACTACTGTCTCGAAAATGTCATATTCAGCTAAACGAAGTGCGGTTGTTGAACCGTAAAATCCAGCACCAACAACAGTTACTTTTCCTTTGCGTGCCATCGAAGCGCTCCTCTGAGAAATCTCTCGTCCAGTACGAGTCGTTATACGAGAATATTACTTGGCATGAGGCAGTGTGAGCGCCACCACAAAAAGCAGGGCAGCTACGAAGAGCGGGAGCACTAATTCGATTCGCCGCTTATCTTCTGAGCGTAAATATTGCAGCGTTCCGTAGCCACCGGCGCCAAGCGCGATCAATACCGAGCCGGTGCGCACAGCACCCAATATTCCGACAAAAGTTCCGAGAAAGACAAAAGCTGCTGCAAATATTTTCTGCTTACCCATTATCGGCTTGCGCTCTCAACCACATTGGAGAGCAACATTGCCCGCGTCATTGGTCCTACTCCCCCAGGCATTGGTGCCATAAAAGATGCAACGCTCATTACATCTGGATGAATATCGCCAAGTAGTCCTTCAGGAGTGCGAGTTATTCCAACGTCGAGAACGACTGCGCCAGGTTTAACCATATCTGGAGTTAAAAAATGGGCTTGGCCAATCGCCGCCACAATGATGTCGGCCCGCTTTGTATGCGCAAGCACATCGCGAGTTGCGGTGTGAGTAATTGTGACTGTTGCATCATCGCCTTTACGACTAAGCATGAGTGCCAGCGGGCGACCAACCGTTAACCCTCGGCCCATCACTAATACTTCAGCGCCTTGAGTTTTAACTTCGTAACGCTTGAGCAATTCGATAATTCCGCGAGGCGTGCAGGGAAGCGGGGCAGTCTGCCCGATTACTAACTTTCCTAAATTTAAGGGATGAAGACCGTCGGCATCTTTGCTTGGATCAATCGCCTCTAAAATCTTGTTGGTATCGATTCCTTTGGGTACTGGTAGTTGGACGATATATCCCGTGCACTCATCACTGTTATTAAGATCTTTGATAGCCGCCAACAAATCTGATTCGGATGCTGTAGCGGGTAAATCTATTCTGATCGAATTAATGCCGACTTCCGCACAATCCTTATGTTTTCCATCCACATAGGAATGTGAGCCGGGGTCATCCCCCACTAAGACAGTTCCGAGGCCGGGCTTAATACTCATCTTGGAGACTGCTTCGCGCAATTCATTTTTAATGGCGGCAGCGGTAGCTCTGCCATCCATAATTATTGCGCTCATAACTAAATCCTACCTCTAGGCATGTGAGAAGTGGCGGACACCGGTGAAGAACATCGGCACATTTGCAGCTTGCGCAGCTGCAATAACTTCTTCATCGCGAATGCTTCCACCTGGCGCAACTACAGCGCTCACACCAGCATCAATCAAAATTTGTAAGCCATCGGCAAACGGAAAAAATGCATCGCTAGCAGCAACACTTCCGGCGGCGCGCTCTCCGGCGCGCGCGACTGCCAAGCGCGCTGAATCTACGCGGTTAACCTGACCCATTCCTACGCCAGTAGAGGCGCCAGTTTTCGCTAACAAAATTGCATTGCTCTTTACGGCGCGAACACTGCGCCAAGCAAATTCCAGATCGCGCAACAGCCCCGGTGATATTGGATTGCCCGATACTTGTTTCCAATCAGATGACGAATCGCCTTTAGCGTCGATGAGATCGGTATCTTGAATGAGCAATCCGCCGGAAATTGGGCGGAGTTCAACTGGAGAAATTTTGAAATCAGCAATTTCGAGAATTCGAATATTGGCCTTCTTGGAAAGGATATCTACAGCACTCGCTTCATACCCTGGGGCAATTACTACCTCGGTGAAAATCTCGCTGAGTTGTTCTGCCATCTTCTTTGAGACTGGTCGATTGGCTGCAACAACGCCACCAAATGCTGAAACAGGGTCACATTGGTGCGCGGCTAAATGAGCATCGGCAATATTTTCAGCGATAGCAATACCGCATGGATTAGCGTGTTTGATGATTGCTACACAAGGCTCGGCATGGTCATAAGCGGCTCGAAGCGCTGCATCTGCATCTGTGTAGTTATTGAAAGACATCTCTTTGCCGTGGAGCTGCTTGGCCGAAGTTACTCCAGCCAACCGTGAAGTTTTCTCGGCATAGACCGCGGCAGATTGATGTGGATTTTCGCCATATCTCAAATCGGCGAGTTTGCTCCAGACCAAAGCTTTCCAATCACTTACCTCAAGCTCGCCACCCAACCACTCGGCAATTGCTATGTCATATTCGGCGGTTCGTCTAAAAGTTGCCATCGCCAACTCTTGGCGCTGGCGCAGTGTGAATCCACCAGCGGCAATTGCTTGATGAAGCAACTCATATTGATCTGGGTGCGAAATTACGGCAACTGAACCGTGATTCTTCGCCGCACCGCGAAGCATGCTGGGACCACCGATATCTATCTGCTCAATCGCAGCGGCATAATCTGCGCCGCTGGCAATCGTCTCCGAAAATGGATAAAGGTTAATGACGATCAGATCGAAGGTAGCTATCCCCTGATCAGCTAGCGCCTTCAAGTGCTCTGGATTATTTTGATCAGCCAGAATTCCGCCGTGAATGCGAGGGTGCAGCGTCTTCACGCGCCCGCCCATCATCTCGGGAAAGCCGGTATAACTTTCGACTGCGATAACGGGTACTCCTGCGGCTGCCAGCGTTGCTGCCGTTGAACCGGTTGAGAGAATTTCAATATTCTGAGTTGCAAGTGCTTTACCTAATTCAACTAAACCAGATTTATCGTAAACACTTATGAGCGCCCGTCGTATTGGTTTCTGCTCCATTAGTGAGCCTCCGGAATTCCACTCTGTGCAAAATGGGAAAGGGTCTCAACGATGAGCGATCTTTCCAGAATCTTAATGCGTTCGTGGAGGCTCTCCTCGCTCTCACCGCTACTAATTGCCAACTCTTTTTGGGCAATAATCGGACCCGTATCTACGCCTTCGTCCACCCAATGAACTGTAGTTCCGGTCTTGGTTGCGCCATCTGCAAGGGCGTCACGTACCGCATGGGCTCCTGGATATAAAGGAAGTAGTGCTGGATGGGTGTTTATTGTTTTGAAACGAGTAATAAATTCCTTGGGAAGAATCTTCATAAAGCCAACGCTCACAACTAAATCAGGTGCGAGTTTGGCTACTTGCTCAATGAGCGCTTGGTTCCAAAGCCCTCGATCAGCCAGCATCGGAAGATAGAAGTCGTTAATTCCTAAGCTTCGAGCAATCTCCAGCGCCGGTGAATCTTTATCAGAGAGAATTCCAAGTATCTCGATGCCTTCAATCTGCGCATCAATAATCGCTTTAGCCAACGTTCCGCCACCCGAGGCTAAGAGCAGAATCTTCATGCGCGCTTAGCCAACAATCGTGAAAGGCCAAAAGGGATTGCGAGAAAGAGAATGGCGAAGATAATTTGCAGTGCGAGAAAGGCGGCTGGCAATTGCCAGAAAATAACTCCGACTGGCTTGAGCTCTTGGGTTATTAAAGTTCCAGAGCTGAGGTATGTCAGTGCCGTAAGTGCTGCGGTGAAAAGCAGAACCAGAAGAAGTTGACTCTTAAATTTCTCGCCGAACTTCTTATTTATTGCTACCTCTCCTCGGAAGATGAGAAACGCCACGCCAACCAAGATAACGATGGAGCTCATTAAAAGTGGATGCTTGCCTGTGGGCAGAGCTCCCATTAATGAGATGGCGGGAATTTGATGCAAGGTGAAATGCATCGGACTGAGCAAAGTGGCAGCGCCGATGTGAATTCCAAACCCAGCAAAGTACGAGAGCGCGTATACCGCGAGATTTGGCAGATAGAGGATTTGCAGAATTAAGAAGAGCAACCCTCCCATCCATCCGGGAGCGATAACAGTCGTTAAATTCTTAACAATGGAGAAGTGCACCGTCAACGAGAGTGCAACTGCAAGGAGTGAGAGCCCGAGTAATAATTCTACGGATCGAAGTGGCAGCGCCAAACGCTTAAGAGCATGGTGCGAATAATCCAGAGTAGAGATTGTTATAGCCAGGACGATAAAGATCGGCGCCTGAAGTAGTGAGGGACTTACCGAATCGCTCTGTGAGAGCAGCGTGAGTGAAATTGCAATAATTAGGTACCACGAACCAAAAAGAATGCGACTGCCCTTTGGCGATTGAACGACGGCCAGAGTTCGCTTATATCCAGTTCGCATTGCAATCATAGGAAGTATTACGCCACCTAGCGGTAGCAAAGAGAGCGTGCCAGCTTGGTGAGTTGCAAGCGCCGTTACGTTAAAGGGAACCAAGTGAGCTCCGAGCCAGAGCCAAATTGAGGCTCGAATGGGATCTGTGGTGTTACCGCTTGAGCTTCCCGCAGTTGCCCAAGCCAACATTGCGATAAAGGTAAGCGGAAAGAGGGTGAGCGCGATGCTTCGCAGCGCCTGTTGAAATGAAACTAACAGAGCGCGTGCGAGCATCGTTAATTCAAACTACCCGTTAAGAATTGCGCGCATAAGAGCAGCAGTCTCACTTGGAGTCTTGCCGACCTTTACACCAACAGCTTCTAGCGCTTCCTTCTTTGCCGCTGCGGTTCCAGAAGAACCAGAGACGATGGCACCTGCGTGGCCCATGGTCTTACCTTCTGGCGCAGTAAAGCCGGCAACATAACCAACTACTGGCTTGGTGACGTATTCGCCGATAAAGGCAGCGGCGCGCTCTTCTGCATCTCCGCCAATTTCACCGATCATCACGATTGCATCAGTATCTGGGTCATCTTGAAATGCGCGAAGGCAATCAATATGTGTAGTGCCGATAATTGGATCGCCACCGATTCCCACTGCGGTACTAAAACCAAAGTCGCGAAGTTCGTACATCATTTGATAGGTCAAAGTTCCTGATTTAGAAACTAAACCAATTCGTCCTGGACCAGTGATATCTGCCGGGATGATTCCAATATTGGATTTTCCGGGACTGATAAGACCTGGGCAGTTTGGTCCAATTAGGCGGGTTGTTCCCTTGCTCTCGGCGTAAGCGTAGAACGCTGCCGAATCATGAACTGGAATTCCTTCAGTGATGACTACGACTAATGGAATCTTTGCATCAATCGCATCTATCACAGCGGCCTTAGCAAACTTTGGTGGAACAAATACC
>CAIUHB010000077.1 GCA_903898855.1 uncultured Actinomycetes bacterium
AATCACCATATGTCTTGGTGATATTTCTTAGTTGGAGATCGCCCTTTGCAGAAGTTGAGGCATCACTCACTATCCGTTACCGGTTGCCTTCTGGAATGCAGTTGAGAACTTCAATTGCTCTGCGGGGGTAAGTCCGCGGAAAACATGAAGCTTCTTCCACATATCAGTGGTTGGGAAGATTAATGGGTTAGCAGCCTGCTTTGGTGCGAACTTCTCCATCGCAGCTTGCGCACCCTTCACTGGGCAGATGTAGGTTATGTATGCAGCTACACGAGCAGCGACTGCTGGGTCGTAGTAGTAATTGATGAGCGCTTGCGCCGCAGCCTTGTTCTTTGAGGTGGAGGCAATCATCAAGTTATCGGTTGAGAATGTTCCACCTGAATCAGGTACGGCAAAACCGAATTGATCTGAGCCAACTTGAAGATTGAGCTGAGCGATATCGCCCGACCAACCAATAACGCCCATGACATTTCCGGCTTGGAGATCTTGGGCATATGACTGTCCCTTAACCTGGCCGATATATCCATCTGCGATGAGTTGTTCAAGCTTGTGAACTGCATTCATAAATTGGTTCTCGGTGAAATTAGCGGCGATATCTACGCCTTGCCACATCATGATGAGGCCAATGGTGTCGCGCATCTCCGAGAGCACGAGTACTTGGCGCTTGCCCTTGTACTTCTTATCAAAAAGTTGATCAAGTGTCTTGAGCCCGCCAGGAAGCTTCTTCTTATTCCATGCAAGCCCAGCGATGATTCCAGCCCATGGAAGTGATTGATGGCGACCTGGATCAAGCGGACGGTTGGCAAGAATGTCGAGCACATTCTTCTTATTCGGAATTGCGGCATCATCAAATTTTTGGGTATAGCCAGCTTGAATCCAGCGAGCAGCTTCCCACTCTGTCATTGTGACAATGTCGTAACCAATATCTTTTTTCAGGCGAAGTTGTGGTGCCACTTTCGCAGTAAATGTGTCGTTATCATCGATTGCTTCTTGATACGTGACCTTAATTCCGGTCTTCTTTTGGAAGTCAACGAGAGTTGGATATGTTTGAGTTTTATTATCGAAATCGAGGTAGTAACCCCAGTTTGCCCAACGAACTGACCCGCCCGCGGCGCTTGCTGCTTCTGAAAGTGCAAGATTCACACCTGTTGATCCAAGGAGCGAAGCTGCTCCTACTCCGCCAACACCTGCGAGAAGTGCGCGACGGGATACTGCTGATGAAAGTGCAGCATCGAGATCTGGTGGAATTGAATGGTTCAACTTCTTTGAAGAATCAGTCACTGAGAGAACCTACTTTCTATTCGAATAGGTGATTGGGGCAAGTGAGAAAATCCTAGAGCCTGAATCCAGATTTCTCACCATTCCAGCCGAGGGCTGGCATTCCTATCTGAAGGCTGAGCGCTAAGCGTTGAGGTTGGTCATCACATGCTTGATACGGGTGTAATCCTCAAAGCCATATTGGGAGAGATCCTTGCCGTAGCCAGAGTGCTTGAAGCCACCGTGAGGCATCTCAGCAACCAGCGGGATATGGGTGTTAATCCAGACGCAACCAAAGTCAAAGGCCTTGGCCATACGCATGGCGCGACCATGGTCACGAGTCCAGACGCTGGAGGCCAAACCGTAGGCAACTCCATTTGCCATTCGAACCGCCTCAGCCTCTTCGCTAAATTTCTGAATCGTAATAACTGGCCCAAAGATTTCACTCTGCACCATCTCATCATCTTGGCGAAGTCCCGCCACCACAGTGGGAGCAAAGTAATAACCGGGGCGATCAATAATTTTGCCGCCGGCAACAACTTGTGCGTGGGCTGGAGTGCGATCGAGGAAGCCTTGAACTCTAGCCAATTGCGATGCGTTATTGACTGAACCATAAAGCACATCCTCGGTAGGGCCACCGGTGGTGATGTTGTTCTTGGCCTGTGCGCCGAGTAGCGCAACAAAATCATCATAGGCACTTGCTTCAACCATCACGCGAGTTGCGGCTGTGCAATCTTGGCCAGCATTGAAATATCCGGCAATCGCAATTGCTTCTGCTGCGGCCTCGAGATTCGCATCGGCAAATACAACGACAGGTGCTTTACCGCCAAGTTCTAGGTGAACCTTCTTCACATCACTTGCTGCAGACTTGGCAACTTCCATGCCTGCGCGCACCGAACCGGTGATGGAAACCATTTGCGGAGTTGCATGTTCAACGAGTGCTCGACCTGAGTCACGATCTCCGCAGACGACGTTGAATACGCCTTGGGGCAAAAACTCTGCCATTAGATTAGCCATCCAGACAGTTGATGCTGGGGTCGTATCGCTCGGCTTGAGTACAACGGTATTTCCAGCGGCAATTGCTGGTGCCCACTTCCAGACCGCCATCATCATTGGATAGTTCCATGGAGTTACTTGCGCACAAACGCCAATGGGTTCGCGGCGAATAAAGGAGGTCATGCCATGCATGTACTCCCCCGCCGAACGTCCTTCCAAGTTGCGGGCGGCGCCAGCAAAGAAACGAATTTGATCCACCATCGGTGGAACTTCTTCAGATGCGGTTAGCGCGATGGGCTTGCCAGTATTTTCACTTTCGACCGCGATAATTTCTTCGGCGCGGGATTCGATGGCATCGGCAATTTTCAATAGTGCGCGTTGACGCTCTGATGGTGTTGAGTCGCGCCAACCTTCAAAGGCTTTGGCAGCTGCCGCCATCGCCATATCAACATCTGCAGAGTTAGAGACTGGCGCAGTTGCATACTCCTGGCCAGTCGCCGGATTAATTACCGGTGCGCTCTTGCCAGAGAGAGATGGTTGGGACTTGCCGTCAATGAAGTTCTGAAGAGTTTTCATGCCTCAGAGATTATCTCGGCGGCGGCCAATTGGCCACATGCGCCGTCGATATCTCTGCCACGCGTATCTCGGACGGTTACGGGGACTCCGTATGTCTCAAGAATTCGGACGAACTCGCTCTCATCTTTTTGACGGGAGGCGGTCCACTTAGATCCAGGGGTTGGGTTGAGCGGAATGAGATTGACGTGTGCATTTCGATTTTTCAGAAGTCGCCCAAGCAGATCAGCGCGCCAAGCTTGGTCATTAATATCGCGAATCAGGGCGTACTCGATGGAATAGCGACGCCCGGTCTTTGCTTCATAAGCATCGGCGGCATCCAAGACTTCTTTAACTTTAAAGCGATTATTAATTGGGACTAATGTGTCGCGCAGTTCATCATCTGGGGTATGTAATGAGACCGCCAATGTAACTGGAATTCCTTCTTGGGTTAACTTCTCTATTCCGTTGACAAGTCCAACGGTTGAAACAGTTACTGAGCGAGCACCGATTCCCAATCCATCGGGCTGTGGCGCTGTGATATTTCGAACCGAACGCATCACGGCGTTGTAGTTAGCCATCGGTTCGCCCATGCCCATAAAGACAATATTGGAGAGTCTGGTCGGACCGCCAGGCATTTCGCCGAGGTCGCAGACTCGAGCCGCAGCAACTACTTGCGCAGTAATTTCACCGGCCGTCAGGTTGCGAGTTAGGCCGCCTTGTCCGGTCGCACAGAATGGACAGTTCATGCCACAACCAGCTTGGGATGAGATGCATACAGTTGTGCGATCGGTGTAACGCATCAATACGCTCTCCACCAATACGCCATCATGCAACTTCCACAAATCTTTACGCGTCTTGCCACCATCGGCGGTAACTGTGCGAACCAACGTTATGAGCTTGGGCATGAACTCTTTTGCCAGTGTGTCGCGAAGCTCTTTGGGAATATCGCTCCAGCTCTCTGGGTCATCATTGTGATGAGTAAAGAAGTGCACCGCCATCTGGTTTGCGCGGAAAGCTGGAATTCCAAGCTCCGCCACCTTTGCTTTGCGCTCATCTGGTGAGAGGTCGGCAAAGTGAGCTGGTGGTTTTACGCGCTGCTTCGGCTCATCAAAGACCAGTTTGAGTTCGGCCGGTTGTTCATTCTCTTGACTCATGTTCTGTTCGCTCATGTTCCGTTCGCTCATAATGAGAAGTGCTTAATCACTTCAAGGACGAACCAGACAGCTGGAGCGGTAAAAAGTACTGAGTCGATTCGATCCAAGATTCCACCATGACCCGGCAAGATTGCACCCATATCCTTAATAGCAAGATCGCGCTTAACTGCAGATTCAATTAAATCGCCACACGTTCCTGTCACAACTGCCATAACGCCGATGAGCGCGCCAATCCAAAATGACTTATGCAAAGCCAAGTGAAAAACCAGAGCTGAGCCGATTGTGGTGGCAATGATGGAGCCGGCAAAACCTTCCCAAGTTTTCTTTGGACTGATGTGCGGTGCTAATGGGTGCTTGCCGAAAAGTACTCCCGAGAAATAGGCGAAGGTATCGTTGCAGGTAACTAATACGACGAGGGTGA
>CAIUHB010000078.1 GCA_903898855.1 uncultured Actinomycetes bacterium
ACTTCGCCCTTCACTGCTGCGCTTCTTGCTCCTTCGTGATGGCGAACTTGCTCACCGAGTTTCACCAATGCTTTACGGCGTTATGCCTCTGGTTGGAGTTATTGCCGCGTTCATCGCCTCGGTAGAAGTAAATAAGGCTGGCAGTCTCTCGGCTACTGGTTTAGCAATCTTCACTGCCATCGCGTTGCTCGGAGTATTCGATGCCTTCTCTGGAATTATTGCAACAGCCGCTTTCTGGTTGGTTCAACTTCTCGTTGGAAATGTCACCAGCTTCAGAGATTTAATGGTGATGCTTGTAACTGGCCTCTGCTGGGTAGCTCCTGGACTCTTCGCTTTGATTTATCGCGACGCCGCTTCGCGTGATTTGAAGAAAAATATATCCAGAATTTCAGGGCTACTGGAAGCAGGAATTGTCGGAGGGCTGATTTTCTATTTTGGTCAGAAGGTCATCAACTCACTATTGATTACTATTTCAGCGGCTCGTTCGATCTCGTTAATTGCAATCCTGGTTGTTGGCGTTGCCATCATTATTCGCTCGTTGGTTGAAGATGAGAGCGCAAAACAACTCTTGAAATCTGGCAAGGATTATCAGGTCGAAAAGATTGAAATCGCTCGCGTCAGCTCACCTGAGAGCGCGATCGCACTCTTTGCCGGATTCTTTGCCATCAGCTATATCTGGACTCAATCAGCATCGAAGTCCTTGATTTTCGCCTTGCTTTTTGCCGCCCCATATTTCTTGCTCTTCATCTCAGTTACTGAGGTCAACGTCAAGGCGCTGACCAAGGTTCGCCGGAATATCTTCCTTGAGTCATTAGCCTCGGCCGCCGTCACTATGGCGATCTACCAGGTAATTGCCCATGAGCCGATGCTTTCGACCCAGAAATCCCAGGTTTACCTCCTGTGCGCGGGCATCCCGAGCCTGCTCCATGCTATTTATAGCGCGATGTGTGATTCTGCCGAGAGACAGGGGATAATAAAGCCGTGAAGAAGTTTGGATTTATCCTCCTCGTGCTCACCTTGAGCCGTGTTGCAGTGGCCTATGCCGCGACCTCCCCTGTCGATAGCGCGACTGCGGGCAAACTTTCTGCAACAAATAATAATTATTTCTTCGGAAGTGGTTCTGCTGGAACGTCAGCGCTCAACCAAGTTTTAGCACTCCTCGTTGGTCCAAAGGGAGATGTGGGTCCTGCCGGTGTTGCAGGTAAAGATGGACTAAATGGTTTGAATGGAATTAACGGACTGCCTGGTGCACCTGGCGCTGTTGGTGCAACTGGACCACAAGGTATTCCTGGTGCACGAGGCGAAACAGGTACTGCTGGTCCACAGGGTCCGGCTGGCCCAGCTGGTCGCGATGGAACTGGCGGCGGTGGTGGAGGTGGAAACCTCACATATGGTGCTGGCCAAATTTCAATCGGAACCTGCCAACCTACCTCAGATACGGTAACTGTTTCCATCGATCGCGCTTTCGATGGCGCCGAATTTAGATTCTTTGGTTTTAACTTCACCAATATTTCTTCTACCTGCGGAAATAAAGTTTTGAATGTAGATATCAAGATGGCTCCGACTATCTCTGCCGGTAAGAGCTATTACGCAGGGGATGAGTTAATCTGCAAATACAACTTGCCAGCAACTCCTGCCCACATCACTCAAGTAACTGATGCGACCGCTGCGAGCTGCAGAAATATCACGCAAGCTGTGGCGCTTCGCATTGATGCAGTAAATACTCTGGACTTCACCGGAAATATTGGCTTTGAAATTACTGACAACTAATGGCCAATCCAAAGAATAAAAAAGTAGAAGAGAAGCCAGCCCCGGTTATCTCCAAGCTACCCATTCCAATCTCTGATTCACCACTTGTTATTGACCTGCCTGATGGACAAAAACTGGTTGTCGGAAAGATGATTCAAGGAACCGTTATTGAAGTGGCGACCTGGCGTGGAACTGGACGACCAGATTCTCGTACAAGTCGATTGATGTTAGGTATGAGCGTTGGCGAAGTAAATCCAACTCCAGAACCACCAGCCACAAATCCAGATGGCACACCTGCAGCGCCATCAGCTCCGGCTCGCCCAGTTCGAAAGAAGAGTTCTAACCCGCGCATTTCCCAGCTGCAAGAGGTGCTCTTTGCGGTAATCGATCATCCGATTTACAAGAAATTATTTGCAAAGCCAGAACCTAAAGCGCCTCGCAAGAAGAGCGAAGTAGTCGCGACCTCTGATCAGGCGACAACCGTAGAGAGCAAAGCACCAGCTGAGCCACTTTCGCCATTTGCTGCTCCTGCGCCAAAGGCCGCCAAGAAGGGGCTATTAGCCAAGTTATTCGGACCTTCACCACAGAAGGCTCGTAAGGCGAAGGCGCCAAAAGTTGGCAAGAAGTTCGCCCCAGCGCCATCTGTAACAACAATTAAAGGCGGCAAGGCCTCTGAAGTGGACGATATTTCAGCCTGGCTCGATGAGATTTCAAATAAGGCAAAGGCCAAAGTTGATGGAACTTCTGCAACCAAGCCC
>CAIUHB010000079.1 GCA_903898855.1 uncultured Actinomycetes bacterium
GATAAATCTCCAGGAGCAGAACTTCATCAGCAATCTTTAGCGCCTCGGCAAACTCCTGCGTAAAGGCCTGGGTACGGCTATATCTATGGGGTTGAAATATGGCAATCACTTTTCCGCTTCCGGCAAATCTCTTTGCGGTCTCAAGAGTTACACGCACCTCTGTCGGGTGATGGCCATAATCATCAACTACGGTCACGCCACCAACTTGACCCTTAATCTCAAAGCGACGTCTGGCTCCAGAGAACGAGTGCAAACCCTCCATCAACATTGGAAGCGCCGCACCAAGCTGTAATCCGGCAGCTAGCGCAGCAATGGCATTCATGACGTTGTGCTCGCCTGGAATCGAAAGTTTTAGCTCGCCCAGCACCCGACCGTTGTGAGCGATTCTGGCCGACCCTTCAGTCGCGCGAGCAGAAAGGTGTGAATACGAATACTCCCCTTCCAAGCCATAAGTGATGACCTTAATATCGCTTCGTTTAATGTCGGCGAGAAGTTCAACAACTCCCGGGCTATCTATACAGGCGATAAGAAACCCGCCGCTTTTGACCGAATCGATAAATTGTAGAAATGCCTCTTTGACAGCGGCAAAATCTGGGAAGTGATCAACGTGATCAAGCTCCATATTGGTGATAATTGCACCATCAGGTTTGTATGCCAGAAACGAGCCATCCGACTCATCGGCCTCAACTACAAAAAATTTGCCGGTTCCCAAATGGGCATTTGTGCCAGAGCTATTAATCAGGCCACCTATTGCAAAAGAAGGATCCAAGCCAGCTCTTTGTAGCGCTACAGTCAACATTGAGGTGGTTGTCGTTTTTCCGTGCGTTCCGGCAACTGCCACCGATACCGAGTTACTCATAAGAAGTGCGAGAGCTTCTGCTCTTCCTAAAATTGTAATTCCCTGTTGTTTTGCTGCATCCAGCTCTGGATTTCGGGCATCGATTGCGCTGGAGACCACTAGGACATCTACGCCATCAATGTGATTGGCGGAATGACCTATGTAAGTCTTTGCACCGAGCGCTGCCAGCCCTTGCAAGACCATTGAATCCTTGGCATCAGAACCGGAAACTTTAGCGCCCTGTGCCAGAAGGATGCGGGCAATGCCGCTCATGCCGGCTCCACCCATTCCTACAAAATGGATTCTCTTGGATTGAAGTTGCGCAAGAGTTAATGCCATGTGGCTATCTTTCCATAACTGAAATCGCAATGGCGCCGATTACCTCATCTGCTCGACGTAATTCTCTCCGCTTTGCTGATTTATTAAACTCTGCTGCTCGCGTAAGAGCGGCCGGAATATTTCGTTTGAGCCACTCAACGCTAAATTGTGAATTCTCACAGATGATGGCAGCCTCTGATTTAACCAAATCTTGTGCGTTGGAAAGTTGCTCGCCATTGCCTATGGAAAGCGGCACCAAAATCGCAAATTTATGTACCGCCTCTATCTCAGCACAGGTGACTGCCCCGCTTCGAGAGATAATGAGATCGCAGGCTAAGTACATCTCAGCCATGTTGTAGATATAAGAGAGTGGTAGATAATTTTTCGTAGCAAGTGGAAGTGAGTTTCTTCCACCAACGGCATGTATGAATTGAACTTTTCCTGCTTCTACAGTTCGGGCATATTCCTTTATTGCCTTATTCATTAACGTCGAGCCTTGTGAGCCACCAAAAACTAAGATGACTGGAAGCTCTGGATTTAGCCCTAGTTTGAGCAATTGTTCAGTACGTGCACTTTGCTGGTTATGGAGAGCAACTTCGCCCAGGTCCCATATCTCCCTGCGAATTGGCATACCGGATTCAACTGCCCCCGACCAGGCCGGATAACTCTGCTTCACCGATGGGAAGGCAACTGCAATCTCTGTGGCAAATCGGGCGCCAAGTCGATTGCTCCAGCCAGGCAGGGCATTTGCTTCGTGGATAACAATTGGCTTTCGGGCAATCCACGCCGCGAAGTAGGCACTCGCACTGACATAGCCACCGAAACCAATCACTAAATCAAAGTTACGAATTATTGCCAATGACTGAATGGCGCTGAAGAGGAATCTGGCGGGAAAGGTGAGAAGTGATAATCCAGCTTTGCGCGGGAGCGGCACCTTTGAAATGCAATGAAGCGCAAATCCAGCCTTCGGAACCAAATCTGTTTCAATGCCATGTCTGGTTCCTAGAAATTCAATTTCAACTTCGGAATCATGCTCGGTCAGCCATCGACCAACGGCAAGGGCAGGTTCAACGTGGCCAGCAGTTCCACCACCAACAAGGAGCACTCGCTTCACTTGCCACTTCCCTTACGCTCTTTATTTGCTCGGAGCACCTCTCGCAAAGAGGGATCACGCCTGACAACATTGAGGATAAATCCAATTGCGATGTAGTTGGCTACCAGCGATGAGCCACCATAGGAAATAAAGGGAAGTGTCACACCAATTACTGGAATCAGGGAGACATTTGTTCCGATATTGATCACGATTTGCAAAGTGAGCCAGCAAATGATTCCGGTCACGGCAAATTTGGCAAAGATATCCTTGGTATTCATAGCCACTCTAAAAATTGCAAATAAAAGAATTGCATAGGTAACGAGAACTAAAATCGTTCCCAGCAGCCCCATCTCTTCCCCAATTACCGAAAATATAAAGTCAGTATGGGCTTCTGAAAGATTGGCCCATTTCTGTCTACTGGCACCAATGCCGACTCCGAAAAGTCCTCCGCTTGCTAGCCCCATCAAGCTATGGGCAGGTTGCCAGCCAGCAAATTTATAGACAGAGGGAGCAAACGGATCAAGAATGGCAGTAAATCTGCGCATGCGATTTGTGTGTGTCAACGTGAACGCTGCGCCAAGCGCACCTAGGACTCCAACCGTGACCAAGATATGGCTTGATTTAATGCCAGAGACGAAGAGCATCCCCACGACAATTCCGGCGACTATCGCCGCTGTACCCAAATCTTTACCTAACATAATCAAAGCAATAATGATCAAACTTCCACCAGCAAGAGCAATTACCGGATTTGAATCAATTCCAGCAGCGCTGCGTTCGTGATGGCGACGCAATTGCGCGGCTGCCCAAAGAACGAGGAAGAATTTGGCCAACTCGCTAGGTTGAACTGTGATTGGCCCAAGTGAGATCCAGTTTCGATTTCCGTTGACTGTTAAACCCAAACCAGGCACCATCGGCATTACCAAAGTAACTGCAGCGACTAGTAGTGAATACTTGGTGATTACTCGCCAACGCTCAAGTGGCAGGCGCATCGCAAGGTAACCAAGTCCGATGCCAATGGCCATAAATAACGCTTGCTTCAGGAAGATGCTAAAGGTCGAACCATTCTGTTCGAAGGAATGCACTGCCGAGGCCGATAGAACCATTACTAGGCCAAGACCCGATAAAAATCCGACACAGGTGAGAATGAGGAAATAGTTCGATTCCGGTTTTGATAGAAAGTGAACATATTTGGCCGAGACCGCGCGCGTTTTGTGGAATCTAGCTTGCATCTGCAACCAACCTTTTTACGCTAGCAACAAAGCACTCGCCGCGATGGGCGTATGAGTTGAATTGATCCATGGAAGCGCACGCCGGAGCAAGCAGTACTGTGTCACCAGGTCGAGCTAGCTCCTTAGCTTTGGCAACAACCTCATCCATTAAATTTTCCGCAGTAGAAACTTTATCTACATAGGAAATCTCCACCTCAGGCGCAGAAGATTTCAGAGCTGCTGCGATTAACTCTCGATCTTGCCCAATTAGAATTGCGGCTCGAATTCGTGAGCCCATGCGAGCTGCAAGTTCCTCCATGCGAGCACCTTTAGCCAATCCGCCGGCAATCCAAACGATTGAGAGATAAGAACCCAGGGCTGCTATCGCTGCATGTGGATTTGTTGCCTTTGAGTCGTTAACCCACTCAATCTCTTGGCCGGTGTGAACGACTTCCAATCGATGGTGATCGGGCTTAAATTCATTAATTCCGCGCTTGATTGCTTCGTACGAAATTCCCACTGAAAGTGCTAGGCCCGCTGCCGCCATTGCATTGAGCACGTTGTGGGGAACAGCAGGATTGATATCCAACAATTCTGCAATTACTTCGGCATCAGCGCCAGGTTTAATAAATGCTCGATCTACGATGAGATTTTCTACTAATCCAATCTCACCAATCGCTGGAGTATCTAGCGAGAAGAAGTACTTCGGTCCTGACCAAGACGTGGAACGCAGAACAATCTCTGGATCCCCACCAGCAAGCACCGCCTGTTGTGCCGAATTTAGTAATTTAATCTTTGCGTTGGCATATTCATCAAATGAACCGTGCCAATCAATATGGTCATCAGCGATGTTGAGAATCGCAGCGGACTCAAATCTCGCCTCGTTGCTCCATTCAATTTGAAAGGAGGAGAGTTCTAGCGCCAATACATCATATGGCTGCACCTTGGCGACAGCTTCAATAACGCTGGTGCCCACATTTCCACAAGCCACACCCGTGAGATGCGAAGCCGAAATAATGCTCTCCACCATTTGAACGGTGGTTGTCTTTCCATTAGTTCCAGTTAACGCAATCCAACGTTGGTTCGGAGCGAGCACAGAACGAACCCGCCAAGCGAAATCGACTTCACTTAAAATTTCAATTCCACGCGATTGGATTTCGAGAACCAATGGGTGGTTCTTCTTCCAGCCAGGAGAGACGATTGCCAAATCAGCTTCTGCCGGAAGTTCGGTAGAAATGGTTATTGCCTCGACTGATATCTCTCGCTCATCAAATACATAAATATTCTCAACTCCGCGCGAACGC
>CAIUHB010000080.1 GCA_903898855.1 uncultured Actinomycetes bacterium
AGTGCGCTTGCAAGGACAGATGCTGGAATACCGTCGAGCTTGGTATCAAGTTGGAGTGCGGTAACGAAATCTTTGGTACCTGCAACCTTGAAGTCCATGTCGCCAAATGCATCTTCGGCGCCCAGGATGTCGGTGATTGCTACGTACTCGGTCTTGCCATCGACTTCATCAGAGATGAGGCCCATCGCAATACCAGCGACCGCTGCCTTGAGCGGAACGCCAGCGTTAAGAAGTGACATGGTTGAGGCACAGACAGAACCCATGGATGTTGATCCATTGGAGCCAAGTGCTTCTGAAACCTGACGAATTGCGTAAGGGAACTCTTCACGAGTTGGGAGTACTGGAACGAGCGCGCGCTCAGCGAGAGCACCGTGTCCAATTTCGCGACGCTTTGGTGAACCAACGCGACCGGTCTCTCCTACTGAGTAAGGAGGGAAGTTGTAGTTGTGCATATAACGCTTGTGGTTCTCTGGACTCAATGTGTCGAGCTGTTGCTCCATCTTGAGCATATTGAGAGTAGTGACACCAAGAATCTGGGTCTCACCGCGCTCGAAGATTGCCGAACCGTGAACGCGAGGCATGACTTCAACTTCAGCGGTGATAGCGCGAATATCGCGAGGACCACGCCCATCGATACGCACCTTCTCGCGAAGTACGCGCTGGCGAACAAGCTTCTTTGTTACTGAACGAAGGGCGGCAGAAATTTCCTTACCGCGACCTTCAAATTGCTCAGCAAGAGCTTCGGTGACTGATGCATTTACTTCATCAAGTGCGGTTTCGCGCTCTTGTTTTCCAGCAATGGTAAGGGCCTTAGCCAACTTATCCTTTGCAGCTGCTTCAACTGCAGCGTAAACATCATCTTGGTAATCCAAGTAGACCGGGAATACGCCGGTTGGCTTTGCTGCAACCTTGGCGAGCTCCATTTGCGCCTCGCAGAGAATGCGAATAAATGGCTTTGCAGCATCGAGTCCTGCGCCAACGATCTCTTCGGTTGGAGCGCCTGCTCCACCCTTGATGAGATCAATTGTCTTGGATGTCGCTTCGGCTTCGACCATCATGATGGCAACATCATCGCCGGCAATTCGACCAGCAACGACCATATCAAAGACAGCCTTCTCAAGATCTGAGTGGTTAGGGAATGCAACCCATTGACCCTCGATCAATGCAACGCGAACTCCACCAACTGGGCCAGAGAATGGCAAGCCAGCTAATTGAGTTGACATCGAAGCTGCGTTAATCGCAATGACGTCATACATATGGTCTGGATTGAGCGCCATTACAGTGACGACGATCTGAACTTCGTTACGAAGTCCCTTAACGAATGTTGGACGCAATGGACGGTCGATCAAACGACAGGTCAGGATTGCATCTTCTGATGGACGACCTTCACGGCGGAAGAATGAGCCAGGAATCTTTCCTGCTGCATACATACGCTCTTCTACATCCACTGTTAGTGGGAAGAAGTCGAATTGGTCCTTAGGTTGCTTTGAGGCAGTTGTTGCTGAAAGCAACATTGAATCATCGTCGAGATAAACGACTGCGGTACCTGCTGCTTGACGAGCTAGGCGTCCGGTTTCAAAGCGGATCTCTCTTTTTCCAAACTTGCCGTTATCAATCTTGGCAACGGCGAACTTCACATCTTGACCTTCCATAGGTCGCTCCATTTCTTTAAATCCCCATCAAAATTCTTTTGATGAAGTGCCTCGCATCAGGAAATGGATCTTCGATCGAAGTTCACGGAAATCATTTCCGGAAACCACTACCGAGGACCAATTACTTGATGCGAGGCGTCGTGTTAATTACAGAGTTCTTAGATAAGAACTGCTGGGTTTGCTATTAGCGACGGATACCGAGTTTCTCGATAATTGCGCGATAGCGGGTGACATCTGTCTTTGCGAGGTATTGCAAAATTCGACGACGCTTACCTACGAGCAACAAGAGACCGCGACGGTTGTGGTGGTCGTGCTTGTTGGACTTGAGGTGCTCAGTAATTTGTTCGATACGACGTGAGAGCAAAGCGACCTGAGCTTCAGGACTTCCCGTGTCAGTGGCAGAAGTGCCGTACTTTGCGATGATTTCTTTTTTCTCTGCTGGCTGTAGTGCCATGTGTATAGCCTCCTGTGTACTGTCACGAGGGCCTCGGTGTGATTCACGAAGGCTCGATTACTCGTTTTAAACGTCTTAACGACCTGCGTAGGTTACCAGCGTGAGCGTAGCCCCGACAAAACGAGCGGGAATTGAGCGTAAATCAGCCGGCTATTGTGCAGAGAGAGCAGCTTTGGCATCGAGGCAATCTTGCGCCATCTGCACCAAGAGCGATTCCAATCCATCGAACTTCAAGGTATCGCGTAGTCGCGTAACAAATTCAACTTTTGCTACTTGGTC
Source organism: uncultured Actinomycetes bacterium (assembly GCA_903898855.1). The sequence continues at coordinate 2,386 of CAIUHB010000080.1, forward strand.
ATATAAATCTAAATCAGTTTGATCAAGGGCATACGCCTCGACTTGTCGTCCGCGCACTCCAGGAAAAGTTGGGTTAGTGCCAATAGAAATTGCAGCTACCCAACGTTTATCACCAACGGTTAGCCAACCGGCATAAATCCCATCTGCTGGAATTGTGGCGAGGGCGGTTAATCCAATGTTTGCCGTTGGATAACCAATCTCACGTCCACGCTTCTCGCCATGAACAACTGGTCCTTTGAGATAGTGATTGCGAGTCAGAAGTTCTGCGGCGCGTTCAACATCGCCATCGGTGATGAGGTGGCGAATTCTGGTTGATGAGACAGGCGAACCACGATCTTCTTTCAGCGGAATGATGGTGACCCCAAAACCTTTCTTAGCGTTGGCAAGGTATTCAGCGGTGCCGGCTGCCTTGTGACCAAAGGTGAAGTTAGCGCCAACAATGACGTGTGTGGCATGCAATTTCTCTATAAGTATCTGATCAATGAAATCATCCGGTGACATCGCGGCAAATTCCGGAGTGAACTCGAGTGCAACAACTTCATCCGCTCCCCCGCTCATCAAGAGTTCAACTCGATCTTCCATCGGCACTAATTGTGATGGAGTGCGCTCTGGCGCAAAGATTGAAGTTGGGTGGGGAAAGAAAGTGAGCGCAACAACTCGGCCATGAGTTGCGGCCAATTTCAAAAGCTCTTGGTGGCCACGATGTACGCCATCGAAGATTCCGATGACTACACAAGTATCTGGCCTGGACATCTGCTTATTCTTTCACAGCAACCAGTATAGGTGCTGCCACCGATTTAGCGGCTATAACTTTATTCTCAAGCAGCGCAGCAAATTCACCCTGTGGCGAAAGTGCTGCATGGAGCTCGCCACTTGGATTTGGCTCAAGGAAGCGACCGAAGGAGATCTCATTCATCTCATTGAAATCTAAAGTGCGAGTAGGAAGTACTTTTGCAATTCCCTCAGCAACCGTGATCAGTTCCCGGTCTTGCCAATCACCGCACTCTGCGATCGAAAATGGGGAGACAAGTGTGCGGCGCAGTGCGGTGAGGTGCCCGCCAACTTTGAGCGCAGCGCCTAAGTCGCGAGCAATAGAACGAATATATGTGCCGGCAGAGCATCTCACTCTGATATCAATATCAATTACTTCTGCGCTGCGCCGAATCTCTTTAATCTCAATCTCATAGATTTCTACTTCACGAGCCGGGATATCTACTACTTCTCCTTCGCGTACCCGCTGGTGCGCGCTCTTGCCATCAATCTTTATGGCAGAGACCGAACTGGGCTTCTGCATAATTGTGCCAATCAGTCCGGCGAGAAAATCTCTAATTTCTGAATCAATTAGGTGGGCAGCGCTTTTACTCTCGAGTACATCGCCTTCGCGATCATCGGTATGAGTTGAAATTCCCAACCGGATGGTCGCCTCATATTCTTTTGCGCCATCGGTGATGTATTGAAGCAATCTAGTTGCGCTTCCAATTCCTAAGACGAGCACACCGGTCGCCATCGGATCTAAAGTTCCGGCATGGCCCACCTTTTTAGTGCCGAGGCGTTTGCGAACCTTTGCGACTACATCATGGCTAGTCATGCCGCCGACTTTATCTACTAGAAGAAAACCATTCACTTCCAAAGGCCTTAGCTGGGTACTTAGTCGCGGGTCTTGTAAGGATCGGCTTCGCCAACTGGCTTAGCGTTTGCTCGAAGTTTGGCTAGCTCTTCATCGGCTTTGCGACTTTGCGAAAGCAGATCATTCATTGCACTTGCAGACTCTTGCAGTCCATCGGCAAAGAATTCCAAAGAAGGAGTGATGCGAAGTCCTAGTGCGTGACCAACTTCGGAGCGAAGCATGCCCTTGGCGGAGTTCAGCGCAGCGGCTGTCTCCTCCTGAGCGTTTGCATCACCAAGCACGGTGTAGAAGATGGAGGCTTGTTGTAGGTCACCGGTAACGCGAACATCGGTCAATGTGACAAAGCCCAGACGCGGATCTTTTACCCGCGTCTCGAGGGCTCCGGCAACTACCTCTTTAATGCGATCGGCGACTTTGAGTGCGCGATTGGAGGCCATGAGTTATGCCCGCTTCTTTTCACGCATTTCGAAGGTCTGAATGATGTCGCCAACTTCAAGCTCTTTGTAGTTTCCAAGTCCGATACCGCACTCGAAACCTTCCTTAACTTCAGTTGCATCATCCTTAAATCGACGAAGTGATTCGATGGTGAGACCTTCGCCAATGACGACGCCACCACGCAATGTGCGAGCCTTGGCATTTCGGCGAATGAATCCATCTTGCACGATAGAACCGGCAATATTTCCAAACTTGCTGGACTTGAAGATATCGCGGACTTCGGCATTTCCAAGAATGACCTCTTCGTACTCTGGCTTGAGCAAGCCCTTGAGTGAAGCTTCTATCTCTTCAATTGCCTGGTAGATAACGGTGTAGAAGCGAATTTCTACGCCTTCGGCATCAGCAAAGATTGCAGTTTGTGGTTCTGGCTTAACGTTGAAGCCGAGAATTACTGCAGTTGAGGCAGATGCAAGGGTTACGTCGTTCTTGGTAATTGCACCTACGCCGCGGTGGATAACGCGAAGTTCAACTTCGCTACCAACATCGAGTTGTAAGAGCGCATCTTCGAGCGCTTCCACAGAACCAGATACATCGCCCTTGAGAATGAGGTTAAGTGTGGAGACCTTGGATTGCTCCATGAAGTCTTCGAGTGAAACCTTCTTGCGAGTCTTAGCGAGAAGTGCGTTTCGCATTGCCAGCTGACGCTTCTCCGCGATCTGACGAGCAGTGCGATCATCTTCCGCGACCATAAAGGTATCGCCGGCACCAGGAACGGAGGTAAATCCGAGTACCTGTACTGGACGAGATGGGCCGGCCTCTTCGACATTTGCGCCGTTCTCATCGAGCATCGCACGAACGCGACCATAAGAACCGCCAGCGACAATTGCATCACCAACGTGAAGTGTTCCGCGTTGTACAAGAACAGTGGCAACCGGGCCACGACCCTTATCCAAGTTAGCTTCAATGGCAACGCCACGAGCTACATCATCGGCTACTGCGCGCAGATCGATTGCGGCATCGGCTACCAAGAGAATTGCATCGATAAGTTCATCGATACCTGCTCCCGACTTTGCCGAGACGTTAATAAACATGGTGTCGCCGCCATATTCTTCGGCGACCAAGTTGTACTCAGTCAATTGCTGGCGGACCTTATCTGGGTTTGCGCCTTCCTTATCGACCTTGTTAACAGCGACAACTACTGGAACATCTGCTGCTTGTGCGTGGTTGAGCGCTTCGATGGTCTGTGGCATAACGCCATCGTCAGCTGCAACAACGAGAACTGCGATGTCAGTTACCTTTGCACCACGAGCACGCATAGCGGTAAATGCTTCGTGACCTGGCGTATCAATAAAGGTAATTGCGCGATTAACGCCGTCGTGATCGTGATGGATTTGGTAGGCACCAATGTGCTGGGTAATTCCACCGGCTTCAGATTTGATGACCTCAGTAGAGCGAATCGCATCCAAGAGACGAGTCTTACCGTGGTCAACGTGACCCATAACGGTGACGATTGGCGAGCGCACAACGAGATCTTCTTCGTTGATATTTGCCAGCTCATCTTCGAGGTTGATATCGAACTCTTTCAGAAGTTCGCGATCTTCATCTTCTGGGCTAACGATTTGGATAACGAAGCCAAGCTCTGCTCCGAGCAACATGAAGGTATCTTCATCAACGGATTGGGTAGCAGTCACCATCTCACCTAAGTGGAATAGCGCTGAAACTAATGCAGCTGGATCGCCACCAATCTTCTCGGCAAAGTCCATCAGAGTTGCACCGCGACGAAGTCGAATAGATGTCTTGCCATCACCATGCGGAATTACTGCGCCGCCCAGTGATGGGGCTGCCATATTGTCGAACTCTTCACGTAGCGCCTTCTTGCTCTTATGCGCCTTGCGATTCTTGCTGCCCTGCTTTCCAAATGCACCTGCTGCACCGCCGCGTTGATGACGACCGCCGCCCTTATTTGGTCCAAAACTATTATTCGCTGGCGCACCGCCACCTGCATTAGGTGTGCGATATGGAGATGGTGCACCTGTGCCACCGGGACGTGCGCCAGTTGAACCTGGAGCACCCGCGCCAGGAGGACGCGCACCTTGCGGACGCGCTGCAAAACCTGGACGTACAGATCCGGGACGAGCACCAGACATTGGTGGACGCTCTCCTGGACGAAGCGGACGTTGTGCAGGTGGACGCGGAACTGCGCCACCGGCAGAGAATGGATTGTTGCCAGCGCGTGGTGGACGTGGCATTGCAGATGGTGTTGAGAATGGATTGTTGCCTGCAGCAGGTGGCATCGCTGGCTTTGGAGCAGATGGAACTGCTGGAGTCGCGGATGCAGATGGAATTGGAGCTACTGGAGTGGCTGGTGCAACTTGTGCGGCTGGCACAGCTTCGGCTGCTGCTTGCGCACTAGCGATTTGAGCGCGAGTTCCCTCTGGAAGTGAGGCCAGCGCCGCTTCAATCTCTTCTGGGGTTGGGGTCGCAGTTTTCTTCGCTGCTGTTTTCTTGGCGGCAGCTTTTTTCGCTGGCTTTTCGGCAGGTGCCTCTTGCGCCTTAGCTGCTAACTCGGGAAATTTCTCCATCAACTTGCGCGCTACTGGCGCTTCAATGGTTGAGGATGCTGATCGGACGAACTCTCCGACTTCTTGTAACTTAGCGAGCAATTCCTTGCTCTCTAAACCTAAATCTTTTGCTAACTCGTATACGCGAAGCTTTGCCATTTTGCCTTCCTGACTTGGCCCCACGCTTTCTGCAGGAGCCTAAATAGATGCCTTACTCATGAGCGTGCGCGCTCATGGTTGTGTTAGTTCCCTTTTAAAGGAAGACATAATTTGCTCCTTCTCATGGGCCAGAAATTTTCTGGCTCGTTACTGCAGAAATGCTTTGAGTTCGGCTAAATCCAGATTCTCATCTGACTTGAGCGCTCGCTCGAAGGATTTTCGCTGAACCGCAATATCGAAACATTGACGGTGCAACCAAGCTCCCCGACCATCTTTGCGATTCTCCGGATCAGGCACTACGTGAGTGCCGACTCGAACTACGCGAAGAAGTTCGTTCTTACCTTCCCGCTTTCGACAAGCGATGCAGCTTCGAATAGGTAGTGCTGGATGTCTAACCGAGCGCATCCTCACCCACTCTTACTTCACCTGCGAAAACGTTATGTGCAAACCTTACCGCCCAGCCTTAACTCCCCGTTAATCGAGAGGCGTTTGCGCCGCATCTTCAGCATTATCCGAGCTGATTTCCGGAGCGATTTCTGGCTCCGGCTTAGGCTTGAGAATGCGTTCAACTGGGTTATCCGGGTGGATATCGATGCGCCAACCAGTCAATCTGGCGGCCAATCTGGCGTTCTGACCATCCTTGCCAATTGCTAAGGAGAGCTGGAAATCTGGAACTACTACCTTTGCCGACTTCGCCTCCAGATCAACCACCTCACAACTAGTTACGCGAGCTGGTGCCAGTGCATTTGCAACGTAGGTGGCTGGATCCTCTGAATAATCGACGATATCAATCTTCTCACCATGGAGTTCATCGCTCACCGCTTTCGAGCGAGCACCATTGGGTCCAATCAGGGCGCCTTTGGGACTAACACCTGCACGATGCGAGCGAACCGACACTTTTGTGCGGGCGCCGGCTTCGCGAGATACGCCAACGATTTCAACAATTCTATCTTTGAGTTCTGGAACTTCTAAAGTAAAGAGTTGTTTTACAAGAAGTGGATGAGTGCGCGAGAGTGTTATCTCTGGACCTTTCTCACCTTGAATTACTGCAACCACAAAAGCCTTAATGCGGTCTCCGTGCTTATAGACCTCTCCCGGCACTTGCTCCTGGGGCGGAATCTTTCCTTCCCAACGTCCTAAGTCAACATAGATAATCGTTGAGTCGCGACCTTGTTGAACAACTCCCGAGATGATGTCACCAACATGTGCGGAGAACTCCTCCACAATCGTGGCATCTTTGGCAGCGCGCATCCGCTCTTTAATCTCTTTTCGAGTGATGCGAGTAATGAGATCATCGAACCCTTCTGGTTCGTGCGTAACGGTCTCGGTATATACACCCGCTTCATCAAAGAGTGGAACGTGAATGACAATCTCGCCGGTATCTCGGTTGAGGACTGCGCGACCTTGCGGCTTGGCATCTGGCAACTCACGATAAGCCTCGGTAACCGAGTTTTCGATTGCGCTGATCATCTTCTCCAGCGGAATCTGTTTTTCAATGGTGAGGGCGATTAATGCATCGACATCGACAGCCATTATTCGGCCTCTTCCTCTGATGCGATGGTGGATTTAAATTCAATTTCGATCAGCGCCTTTTTAATATCAGCAAAGCTCACTTCTCGTTCGCCGATCGTTACGCCCGAGTCAGTACTCTGACCAATACGACCTGCTACAACACTTCCATCATTGAGCGTTGCTTTTACCAAGCGCTTCATATTCTTACGCCAGTGGCGCGGAAGTGTCAGAGGACGATCGACACCCGGAGAGGTAACTTCTAAAGTAAATGGGTTATCGCCCAGCACCTCTAACGTCTCAATGACTTCTGAGATCTCGCGAGAGATGGCGGTGACTTGATCTAAATTTAAATGGGAATCGCTGTCGACGATGATGCTGATCATGCGGCTCTTGCCGACTGGAGTGACTTGGACTTCTTCGAGATAGTTTCCGCTGGCTTCAACAATCGGAGCGATACTTGCGGATATTGCATCAATTACTGCTTTGCTGGTCATGCTCTCCTGCTTTCCTATTTAGTTTTTTCCCTACTTACCTACCCACCAATCATAACCTACTTTTGCAATCAAAATTGACGTGATCACCAGGAAGGCTTTTCGCACTAAGGGCGAGCCACCTTTAATCGCTAGTCGAGTTCCGATAATCGATCCCGAAATATTCGCTAAGGCAAGGAGCAGACCTAAGCGCCACCAGATATGTCCGGTGAATTGGAAGGAGAGAATCGCGCCAAAGTTTGTGCTGATATTTACTAGCTTTGCCGTTGCCGATGCTTTGAGGAAGGCGTACCCAATAACTCCCACCAGAATAAAGACCAGGAATGTTCCAGTACCCGGACCGAAAATTCCGTCATAAAAACCGATTGCTGCGCCAACGCTCAACAAGATCGCGTTCCGCTGCTTATTGCTAAACCTCAGGCGCTCATTCATTCCCAACTCTGGCTTTACCCACGTGTAAATGGCCACGCAGATGAGCAGTAGAACTAAGAGCGGACGAAAAAATTGTTTAGGAAAGTCAGCTGCTAATCGCGCTCCGGCTACTGATCCAAGGAAGGCGGGAATTGCCATAAAGAGCGTGGCATGAAGGTCTGGACGAACTTTTTTAAAGTAGGCGGCGCCGGAGAATGAGGTACCAAAAATCGAGGGAACTTTATTTGTTCCCAGAATCATGGGAATAGGTTTCTCAGAGATTCCGATGAGGAGCGCCGGTAATTGAATCAGGCCACCGCCACCAGCCATCGCATCAATTAGCCCGGCGCAGAGTGATGCGCCAGCAAGAAAGATTGCGGTAGCTAGGGTCAAAGAGTTCTAAGCCTTTTGGATAGTGGAGATGATTGTGGAGAGCGCGGAGCCAACTTCAAGTTCGCTCTTCTCGCCACTCTTGCGACCGCGAAATTCCACGACCCCATTTTCTAATCCTTTGCCAACAACCATAATAAATGGAATGCCAATGAGCTCAGCATCTTTAAACTTCACGCCGGCACTTGGATCGCGACGATCATCGAGCATGACTCGAAGTCCAGCGGCCTCGATATCTTGGGCGAACTTCTCGGCAACCTCAAATGGTTGATCGCCTTTGCCAGCAGCGATGATGTGAATATCTGCGGGAGCGACTTCTCGTGGCCAGCAGAGTCCAATCTCATCGTGAGTTTGTTCTGCAATAGCGGCAACTGCGCGCGAGACACCAATTCCGTAGGAACCCATCGTGACTACGCGAGCTTTACCATCCTTATCTAAAACTTTGAGATCCAGAGCTTCGGCATATTTACGTCCAAGTTGGAAGATATGGCCAATTTCGATGGCGCGATCAATAACAACTGGAGTCGCACACTCAGGGCAGGTATCCCCCGCTTTAACTTCGGCAGCTTCGACAAAGCCGGCAACCTCGAAGTCACGGCCATGAGTCACATAGCGAACATGCTTATCTTTAGCGTTGGCACCGGTAATCCAATGTGAACCTAGTGCGACTCGTGGATCTGCATAAACGGTGATGCCGAGCTGTTTGGCATCTTGTGGTCCAACATAACCCTTGACCAGGCCAGGATGCTTGGCAAAATCTTGATCATCAAAGAGGCGAAGTTCGTGTACGCCAGGAAGATTTGCTTGTACGCGCTTTAGATCTACTTCGCGATCTCCCGGCACCAATACTGAAATCGCTTTGCCATCTGCAACAAGGAGCACATTTTTTAGGGTGTCGGAAGCTGTATGTCCTGGGCCAAACTTCTCATTTAATAGATCGACAAGTGAATCAATAGTTGGGGTGCCGGGCGAATCAAAGATCTCCATCGCAGGTGCTGGCTCGCCGGAATACGGTGCAACTTTGGTGACCATCGCTTCCACATTTGCGGCATAGCCACATTTTTCACAGAGAACGTAGGTATCTTCACCGGTTGGGCATGGCGCCAAAAATTCCTCAGAGCGAGAGCCACCCATTGCACCTGAGACCGCTGAAACAATGTTGTACTTCATGCCAAGTCTGGAGAAAGTCTTGATGTAGGCGTTGCGGTGCTTCTCGTAGGAGATAGCTAAGCCCTCATCATCCAGATCAAAAGAGTAAGAATCTTTCATCACAAATTCGCGGCCGCGAATAATTCCGGAGCGGGGACGAGTTTCATCGCGGTACTTGGTTTGAATTTGATAGATGGAGAGTGGCAAATCCTTATATGAGGAGTATTCGCCCTTGACCATCAAAGTGAACATCTCTTCGTGGGTTGGGCCTAGTAAGTAATCATTGCCACGACGATCTTGAAGTCGAAATAGATCGCTGCCGTACTCTTCCCAGCGATTGGTCTGCTCGTACGGATCTTTCGGTAGGAGCGCAGGAAAGTGAACCTCTTGAAATCCAGCTGCATCCATCTCTTCCCGAACGATGCGTTCGATATTGCGAAGTGTGATGTAGCCAAGTGGCAACCAGGCATAAATTCCAGCCGCTACGCGACGTACGTATCCTGCTCGCACGAGTAACTTATGGCTAGCAACTTCAGCATCAGCTGGATCATCGCGAAGTGTGCGCAGGAGCAAGGTCGACATTCGTAGCATGGCGCTACCTTACCGGAGTCAGGATGTGGTGACTGTTGGAGCGCCGGATGCAGCTCCTGCTGCCTCCATCTCCTCTGCCAATCGCATCGCCTCTTCGATAAGAGTTTCTACGATTGCACTTTCCGGCACGGTCTTAATGACCTCACCTTTAACAAAAATCTGGCCTTTGCCATTACCGGAAGCCACTCCGAGATCTGCCTCGCGAGCCTCGCCCGGACCGTTAACTACGCAACCCATTACAGCGACGCGAAGTGGGACGGTCATTCCTTGTAAGCCGGCCTGTACTTTCTCCGCCAATGTGTAGACATCTACTTGAGCCCGGCCACATGAAGGACAGGAAACAATCTCTAGCTTGCGTTGACGCAAGTTGAGTGATTCCAGAATTGAAATACCAACTTTTACTTCTTCAACTGGCGGTGCTGAGAGCGAGACGCGAATCGTGTCTCCGATGCCCTCTGAGAGCAAGATGCCGAAAGCAGTTGCTGACTTAATCGTTCCCTGGAAGAAAGGGCCAGCTTCAGTAACACCTAAGTGCAATGGATAGTCGCACTTCGCGGCGAGAATTCGATAGGCCTGAACCATCGTGACTGGATCATGATGCTTGACCGAAATTTTGATATCTGTAAATCCGTGCTCTTCGAAGAGTGAGGCTTCCCAGAGCGCAGATTCAGCAAGCGCTTCTGGTGTTGCCTTGCCGTACTTCGCAAGGAGACGAGGATCAAGGGAGCCAGCATTTACACCGATGCGAATCGGAATCCCGGCATCTCCTGCTGCTTTCGCAACTTCCTTAACCTTGTCATCGAATTGCTTGATATTTCCTGGATTAACGCGAACCGCTGCGCATCCGGCATCAATGGCGGCAAAAATATATTTCGGTTGGAAGTGAATATCTGCGATTACTGGAATCTGTGACTTCTTGGCGATCTGTGAGAGCGCATCGGCATCATCTTGGCTGGGAACTGCGACACGGACGATCTGGCAACCTGATGCAGTGAGCTCGGCAATCTGTTGCAAGGTGCTATTTACATCGGCGGTCAGAGTTGTGCACATTGATTGAACGCTAACCGGCGCATCGCCACCGACGAGAACGTTTCCTACTTTGAGTTGCTTGCTCTTGCGCCGTGGCGCGAGTGTAGGAAGTGGGGCCGCTGGCATTCCGAGATTAACCATGACCCTATTCTGCCCTAAATTTATAGATTGAGCTGTACGGGGTTAAAGATGTCCGCAGCAAGAAGCAGAAGTGAGAGGGCTACGAGAAAGACGAAGACCACAATCGTAATTGGTGTGAGTTTCTCAACATCGATGGGTGCCGGCGATGGGCGACCTCGGCGGCGGGCCCAAATTCGACGAAAACCATCGGCAATCGCAACGGCGATATGGCCACCATCCATAGGTAGCAGCGGCAAGAGATTGAAGACACCAACAAAGATGTTGAGGCTGGCAACAATCAGCAAGAAGGTCGCAATCTTCTCAGAGGTCGCAAGGCGTGGATCGCTCGCAGTTTGAGCGCTCACCCGCGCCACACCAACCACGCCCACTAATCCTTGTGGGTCACGCTTCTGATTTCCGAAAGTCTCTTTGATAAGCGGCACAACTTTGGTGGGGAGTTTGACTAGCGAAGAGATACTGCTGGTGAAGAGTTGGCGTGAGATATCCGATGATTGTTGAATCGCAGAAAATGGATTGGCTCGCTTATTTCCGAGTTTGTTGATTAAGCCAACTTGACCCACCGTTTGACCGTTGATTAGGTGAGGTTGTGGGGTAATACGAATTTGAGATTGCACTCCCCCGCGCTCAATTGTCATTATTAATGTGCGGTTTGCCGATGCACGAATCTTGGTCACGGCCGCAGACCATTCGCTGATCGCAACTCCGTTAATCGCAGCAATCTTGTCGCCCGCTTTGATTCCTGCCGCAATTGCTGGTGAAGGAGTATCACTGGCTGCGCAGGATGAACCGGCAGGTGCCAGACACGGTGCAACGCTGCCCACAATATTTGTGGTGGAGGTTGTTCCAACCCCTACTAGGAGAATAAAGATCGCTAAGAAGCCAAGCACAAAATGGAGAAAGGATCCGGCGCCAAGAACGATTAAGCGTTTTGGAACTGAGGCTGTGTAAAAAGCACGCGGTGTATCTTCTGGGCTCATCTCTTCATGAACCGACATTCCTACAATTCGGCAATAGCCGCCGGCAGGAATCGCTTTAATACCGAACTCTGTCTCACCTCGACGGAATGACCAGAGCCGCTTTCCAAATCCAAGAAAGAACTCGGTGACCTTCATTCCAAATTTTCGAGCGGTAATGAAGTGGCCAAATTCGTGGACCATTACTGAGAAAAGTAAGGCGACGACAAACGCGAGAAAGCCGAGAATACTCATGCACGCTCCGAAAGGGTTAGGTGGGCAAGTTCACGAGCATCTTTCTCTATGGCACTGACATCAGTTAAATCACGAACTACCTGAACTTCTGATGCAAGTTTATTAACTACCTTCTCCACGGCGGGAACGATATCGGTAAACGAGATCCGCTCCTCCAGAAATGCTGCTACCGCCACTTCATTTGCCGCGTTATAGATGGCAGTTGCTCCTCCACCCAATTCACCGCAGTGCTTTGCAAGTGAGATAGCTGGGAAGTGAGCGTTATCGATGGGATCAAAGTTCCAGGTATGGCTCGCACTCCAATTAATGGCGCTGGTTGCAGCTTTAATTCGCTCTGGATAGCCAAGTGCGTAGGCAATTGGGCCCTTCATATTCGGCGGACTTGCTTGCGCCAAAGTAGAACCATCATGAAATTCGACCAGTGAATGCACCACAGATTGTGGATGTATGACTGCTTCAATCTGGGCATAAGGAATATCAAAGAGATAGTGCGCTTCGATTATTTCTAGACCTTTATTCATAAGGGTGGCCGAGTTAATGGTGACGACTGGACCCATTGCCCAAGTTGGGTGTGCCAGCGCTTGTTGAACGGTGATTCCCGATAAATCACTGCGCTCTCTAAATGGTCCGCCGCTTGCCGTTAGAACTAATTTCGCAACCTCGCTGCGCTTGCCGGAGAGCATCGCTTGGAAGAGCGCAGAATGTTCGGAATCAACTGGCAAAATTCGATCGGCGCCAAAGCTCATCACTAATTCACCGCCAGCAACAAGTGATTCCTTATTAGCAAGTGCGAGCAAGTTGCCGGCTTTGAGCGCAGCCAGGGTTGGGGCAAGTCCAATCGAGCCAGTAATTCCATTGAGCACAACATCGCACTTCATTCCAGCAATTTCGGTCGATGCATCTGGACCATCGATAACGTCAATAGCCGCAGATTTGGCGTGCTTCATCGCCTCCGCCTTAGTGGCGGTCGTACCTACAACAGGTACGTTAAATCTCGCTGCTTGTTCCATTAAGAGCGGCAGGTTGTTGGAGCCAGCGCTCAGTGCAGCGACTGTGAATTGTTCTGGATGAGCAGCAACTATCTCTAGTGCCTGTACCCCGATAGAACCAGTTGAGCCAAGAATAACTATTGAGCGCATGCTTATCGATCTAGGAGGTTGCGAACTGGTGAATATGTGCCACCATTTTTGCGAAGAGTGATTGCACTTAAAGCCTCTAGTACAACACGGTTGGCAAGAATTGCGGTGATATCTGAGCTGTCGTAAGCCGGAGCTACTTCTACGATATCCATGCCCACAATTGGCAATTCCAAACAGATACGTCGGACTGCTTCAAGTAGTTCGCGACTTGTCATGCCACCAGGTTCAGGAGTGCCAGTACCAGGCGCCATTCCGGGATCAACGACATCGATATCTACTGAGAGAAAGACGCCATCGCACTCATTGGTGAGGGTCGCAAAAGATTCATCGAGAACTTCTTTGAGTCCGCGATGATGAATCTCGGTCATCTCGTAGGAGCGCATACCTTGATCGCGCATCCACTTTAGAGTTGCATCATCAGGCCAATATCCACGAAGTCCCAGTTGTAGGAAGCGATCACCGCGAACTGCTCCGGTATCAATCAAGCGACGCATAGGCGTGCCATGACCAACAAGTGCTCCCCATTGATCGGTGCCAGTATCAGCATGCGCATCAAAGTGAATCATAGAAATTTTGCCCATACCTCGATGGTGTGCGATTCCGGCTACATCTGCCGAGGCAATGGAGTGATCTCCGCCCAGCACAACTGGAATAGCACCTGCGCGAGAAATCTTCTCGGTTGCTGCTTCTAAAACTTTAAGTGAAGCAACTAAATCTGCGCCAGGCATTTCCAGATCGCCGGCATCAAAAATCTTTAACTCTTGCAACGCATCAGTGCGCATCGACATATGTGGTCGGGTTCCATCGTGTGGCAGGTAATCTCCAGCACGGATTGCTTGTGGACCCATCTTGGCACCAGAGCGATGTGTGGTGCCGCTATCGATGGGAGCGCCAACGATGATTACATCTGCGCCGGCGTAAGTTGAGGCATCCTCAAGGTCGCACTCTGGAATTCCCAGAAAGGTGAACTTGGGGCCATACATATTTCCAAGGTTGGCCATGGGTAAAGATTACGCGGTTGTTTTGCGTTTGCGCCCCACGAACTGGCCAGCCAGAACGATTATCAGCGCGAGCATAAACATAGAGACGCCAATGACGTTTGCTTGGGCGGGAAGCCCGCGTTCGGCATGGGTATAAACATAGAGCGGGAAAGTGATAGTCGTTCCCGAGTTGAAGTTGGTGATGATGAAGTCATCAAAGGAGAGGCTAAAGGCCAAGAGCGCAGCTCCAGCGATTCCTGGCGCAACTAGTGGCAAGGTAATGCGTCGGAAAGTTTCGCGTTCATTGGCATAGAGATCCATCGCGGCCTGCTCAAGTCGGGGATCCAAGCTGGCGATACGAGCTTTGACTGTCACGACGACGAAAGAGATACAGAACATGATGTGAGCGATAACAATGGTCCAGAAACCTGGGTTAAATCCGAAGTTTAAGAACATCGTCAATAGTGAAGCGCCCAGAACAAGTTCTGGAGTTGCCATGGGCAGAAAGATCAAAGTGTTAACAATTCCGCGGCCTTTGAAACGATAGCGACCGAGGGCAAAGGCAATCAGGGTTCCCAGAATGGTCGCACCCGTTGTGGCGATTAAACCAATCTTGATCGAGTTGCCAAGCGCCGGACAGATATCGAGTACGCCGCATGGGTTCTTCCAGTTATTTAAGGTGAAACCGCGCCAAACCAGATTGCTCTTGATGTAATCATTAAATGAGAAGACAAAGGTGTAAACAATCGGAATAAAGAGATAGGTAAAGCCAACCACCGCGTAAATTCGAATGAGATTACGGGAGAACCATCGTGAGAACTTGTTCATACCAACTCCTCGGTTCCCGCTCTGCGAATATAAACCAATACGATGGCCAGAATTGCCAACATCAAAATAAATGAGAGCGTCGCAGCTAGCGGATAATTTGTAGTCTGCAAATATTGGGCATTGATTACATTGCCAATCATCGTGGTATTCGGGTTACCGAGAATTTGGGCATTAACAAAATCTCCAGCAGCTGGAATCCAGGTCAGCAGCGTTCCTGCCACAACCCCGGGCATCGATAATGGAACAGTTACTTTTCGGAAAGTAGTAAAGCCATTGGCATACAAATCTCCGGCAGCCTCCATGGTGCGCGGATCAATCCGCTCCAGTGAGGCATAGAGTGGCAAGGTCATAAATGGTAGGAAGTTGTAACTCAGGCCCGTAATAACCGCCAAGGTAGATGCGGTGAGCTGGGTGGATGAGTTCACAATGTGGAAGAACTGAAGAATCTTAAAGAGGAATCCATCTTGCGCCAGAATTTGGCGCCAAGCCAAAGTACGCAAAATAAATGAGCAGAAGAAAGGTGCAACTACCAAGACCAATAGGACGTTCTTCCACTTTCCTGATTTAAAGGCAATGGCATAAGCCAAGGGGTAAGAGATGGCTAGCGCAAGCAAGGTAGCGAGTGTGGCAAAGAGGAATGAGCGAATAAATTGAGCATGCATCGAAGAGAGCGCATCCCAATAGTTAGCCCAGCGATGAACTTGAACGAATTCACCAATACCTGCGCCAGGCACCTTGGTTGAGGTGCTCACCAAGGTCAGAATCGGTGCCAAGAAGAAGAGAATCAACCAGAACATGCCCGGGAGAAGTAGCAGATATGGCAAGCCGACTTTGTTCTTCAGTGAATCCAATGGATTGAGTGAAGGGCCACGCTTACTTGTTATAGCAGCCACTAAATTTATTCTTCCTCTGGGTTAACTTCAGAACCCGCGGTCGCATCTTCATGACCGTTGAGCGCGAAGGAGAAGATTGGCTCCCAAGAGAGCTTTACGCGATCTCCCTTATCTAGTGGTGGAATGCCATCATCGTTCTGCTCAAAGACCATCAACTCTTGACCCCATGGCATTTCTACTTGGTACTGGGTACTCACGCCGATATATGAAACATCGGAGATAGTGCCACCTTCAAGTACACAACCAGTCTGGGTATGAGAGTCTGCTTGAATACGAATTTTCTCAGGGCGAATTCCAAAGAGAACTGAGGAATCCTTTGCTACCGAACGATTCTTCTGCACTCGGACTTTCTGGCCAAAGAGATCAACCACCAAGTTCTTGCCTTCGGTATCGACCACAGTTCCTTGAATCAAGTTGGATTGACCGAGGAAGTTAGCGACAAATGCCGTCTTTGGGTTGTCATACAAGTCAGCTGGCGTACCCATCTGCTCGATTCGTCCCTCATTCATCACTGCAATGGTGTCGGCCATGGTCATGGCCTCTTCCTGATCGTGGGTAACGTGAACGAAGGTCAGGCCCACTTCGGTTTGAATCCACTTAAGCTCAATCTGCATTTGGCGACGAAGCTTGAGATCAAGTGCGCCAAGTGGCTCGTCGAGCAGGAGCAAGGCCGGGCGATTAACAATTGCACGCGCGACTGCGATGCGTTGTTGTTGTCCACCAGAGAGTTGGGTGGGCTTGCGCTCTGCCAAGTGTGGAAGTTCAACGAGCTGCAAAACCTTATCTACTTGTTCTTTCACATCTTTGATGCCACGGCGGCGTAAACCAAAGGCTACGTTTTCGAAGATGGTCAGATGTGGAAAGAGCGCGTAGTTCTGGAAGACCGTATTAACCGGACGACGATAAGGCTTCTCGTAGGTGATATCTGTGGAACCGATGGAAATGGTTCCGGCGGTTGGCTCATCAAGACCAGCAATCATGCGAAGCGTTGTGGTCTTGCCACAGCCCGAAGGTCCAAGAAGTGCGAAGAATGAACCTTCAGGGATAGTGAGAGTCAGATTATCTACAGCATTGAAATCACCATATGTCTTGGTGATATTTCTTAGTTGGAGATCGCCCTTTGCAGAAGTTGAGGCATCACTCACTATCCGTTACCGGTTGCCTTCTGGAATGCAGTTGAGAACTTCAATTGCTCTGCGGGGGTAAGTCCGCGGAA
>CAIUHB010000081.1 GCA_903898855.1 uncultured Actinomycetes bacterium
AAAATAAATGAAAGCAGCCCGTTTTCACGGCCAGAAAGATATTCGGATTGAGGAAGTTGCTAAGCCCAGCGCTCCACTTCCCGACGAAGTCGTTGTAGAGCCGCTCTTCTGCGGTATCTGCGGCACCGATCTTCACGAGTATGTCGTTGGTGCGATTGTTACGCCAACCAAGCCCCACCCGTTGACGGGTGTTACGAACCCACAAATCTTGGGTCACGAATTTTCCGCTCGCGTCATCGAAATTGGAAAAGACGTCCGCAACGTTAAGGTCGGCGATCGTGTTGCGATCATGCCTGCCATCGTCTGCGGCCGTTGTATTCCATGCCGCACCGGTCGTGGCCATCTTTGTGAGCTCTTTGCGTGTACTGGATTGTCCGCACCTACCGGCGGCCTTGGTGAAATTGCAGTACTAAAGGAGTACCAAGTCGCCAAGCTTCCCGACACTTTGTCCGATAAGGCAGGTGCACTAGTCGAGCCAGCAGCCGTTGCTGCATATGGCGTTGACCGGGTAGGTGTCACTGGTGGAGATATCGTCTTGGTATCTGGTGCTGGTCCAATTGGAGCGCTCTCTGCTCTCTATGCGAACGCACTCGGTGCATCACAAGTCATTATTGCTGAACCAAATCCACACCGCGCTGCCTTTGCTAAGACACTCGGCGTTGGTCCAGTTCTCAACCCAATGGATGAATCCTTTGCAGCCACCATCGCGGAAATCACTGAAGGTCGCGGTGTAGATATGGCAGTTGAGGCATCGGGCACAACCGGTGGCTTGACTGGTTGCATGGACAACATCCGCCGCAGCGGAAAGATTGTTCAGACTGGTCTTCATACCAAGCCAGCAACAATCAACGCTATGCAGTTGTCAGAGAAAGATATTTCATATGTTGGTTCATGGTGCTACCTCATTACCGACTGGCCACGCGTTATTCGCCTAGCTGCTTCAGGCAAGTATCCGATTGAGAAGATGGTCTCTAGCGTTATCGATATTGATGATGTTGTGACTAAGGGCTTCGATGTTCTGATTGATCCAAAGGGTGATCAGATGAAGGTCTTGGTTCAAGTGAACAAATAAAGAAACGAATTAAAAAAGCCCCTCAGGAAACTGAGGGGCTTTTCTTTTGGTTCTTAGAAGAGTGGCTTCAAAGTGCTGAGTGCTGGACGAGTCTTCAAGTACTCCTCGGCCGCCTTCTCGTGAACTTCCTTGTCGTAGTACGCCCATTCAATAAGCTCGAGCGCAAGGCCATCTGGATCGAGGAAATAGCACCAACGCCAGCCGGCTAATGGGCCCTCATCCACGACGTTCACGTCGCTGAGGAAGGTAACTCCCTTAGCTTCAAGCTCGGCTTTCGTTTTGTGAATATCATCGACATTGAAGCAGACGTGGGCCGCGCCCAGATGGTTATTGACGACCGGCTTGCCCGTCGTATCAGCGCGTGGCGCGTACTCGATTAATTCAAATGTTGTGGTCTCGTCGACCCACAACGAAACCTGGCGCAGCTTGGCGTTTGGGACGCCCACGCCTTTGGCGAGCTCTGGTCCTTCGAACCAACCAGTTGGCTCGTTCTGGAATTTGAAGCCCAAGATGTCATGATAAAAATAGATGGAGCGATCGAGATCGCTACAGACCAAACCCACATGGTGGACGTAGTTCATCTTCATTGATGGTGCCCTTTCTTCTCAACGCTGTAGAGGTAAACACGACAATACGCTTGTTAAGCGTTGCTGTACAGCCCTTGTAAACACCTTAAAAACAGTGAATAATTACCGTATGCGTGACCCGATCGAGTACCTAGGCCCTCGCCTCAAGGAGATTCGCACGAAGACCGGTATCTCGCTCCGCGAAGTTGCCCGACAGCTCGATGTCTCACCTTCATTCCTTTCCCAAATTGAGAATGGTAAATCCCAACCATCGGTCGCTACCTTGTATGCAATCGCGAAATTACTGGGCGTTTCGGTTGACGTACTTTTCGAAGTTCAGGGCACCGATGTCGCATCTGGGCCAAACTCAGGGCTTAATGTCGAAATCGATCGTGAAACATTTGAGCATCCTGCAGATGCATGGGATGAGTCCAGAGCACGTATTTCGTCGGTTAATCCCAATAACCGCAGTGTCATAGTTATGGAATCTGGTGTGCACTGGGAGCGGCTGGCTGCAACATCAGAGCCGAACGTCAATTTCATGGAGATTATCTACGAACCAGGTTCCGAAACTAATAAATCTGGCGAGATGATTTTCCACGACGGATTCGAATATGGATACGCGCTCGAAGGCGAACTCGAAATGACAATCGGCGATCTGATTTTGCCGTTACCGACCGGCCACTCCGTTGGGTTTGATTCATCAATCCCGCACCGTTTTCGCAATATCGGCAATACCCCCTTCCGTGGCATCTGGTTTGTCCACGGTTGCTCTGTTAAGCACTGATTCATAACAGTTACGTTATTTAGGGCCTTTTGAGCTCAATTCACGCTCAAATTCATTGACACCCCTGTTCGCTTGGTGTTAACTACGGGAGAACACTTACCTGCGGGTAACGAGTAAACGAGGAGTCTTTGATGGCGATCGCAACCTACGGCACTAACGGCGTCGACTGGGAGAACCGGGTCGATTTCGACCGTCTGCGCAATGAACGCCTGGCTCGCCTGAAGCACGAACTCAACAACTCGAGCCTTGGTTCGTTGCTGACCTTCGATTTCCACAACATTCGTTACATGACATCGACCCACATCGGAACATGGGCGATGGACAAGATGATTCGCTTTTCTATTTTGCCTCGCGGTGGCGAGCCAGTGCTTTGGGACTTCGGTTCAGCTGCAAAGCACCACACGCTTCAAACTCCTTGGCTCGACAAGGCACATGCTGATGCATCTGCAAATGGCCACGGCCCACATCATGATGCTGGTCCATTGCTGGGATCGCGAGCAGGTATCTCGACTTTGCGCGGTGCGATTAGCCCAAGTGCAGGACAGGCAGAGAAGACAGCCGACAAGATTTATGAAGTTCTCAAGGCATACGGCTTAGAGAAGGAACCGCTTGGCGTCGACATTATCGAGCCACCCGTTATGTTTGCGCTGCAAGCAAAGGGCATCACGGTCGTTGATGGTCAGCAGCTATTTCTTGCTGCTCGTCGCATTAAGACAAAAGATGAACTCACACTTCTTACTACCGCTGCATCAATGGTGGACAAGGCATACGATGATTTGTATTCCTTCTTGCGCCCCGGCGTGAAAGAGAACGAGTGCGTTGGCCTTGTTGCTAAGACTCTGTATGACTTGGGATCAGAGCACGTTGAGGGCGTCAATGCTATTTCGGGAGAGCGTTGCTCCCCACACCCACACGTATTTAGTGATCGCTTGATTCGCCCGGGCGATCCAGCCTTCTTCGACATCTTGCATAGCTTTATGGGTTATCGCACCTGTTATTACCGCACCTTTGCGGTTGGCTCGGCGTCACCCGCACAACGCGATGCCTACACAATCTGCCGTGAATATATGGACAAGGCGATTGCCCTCGTAAAGCCAGGTGCAACCACCGCGGATATCGTGAAGGTCTGGCCAAAGGCAGAAGAGTTTGGTTTCGCCAACGAAGAAGCCGCGTTCGCATTGCAATACGGTCACGGAGTCGGCCTCTCTATCTGGGAGCGCCCAATCTTCAGCCGCATGATTTCACTCGAGCATCCAGAGACGCTCGAAGAAGGCATGGTTTTTGCGCTCGAAACCTACTGGCCAGCGAAGGATGGCTGGGGTGCTGCTCGTATTGAGGAAGAGATAGTTGTTACCGCTACTGGTTGCGAAGTCATCACTAAGTTCCCAGCTGAAGAGCTGTTGGTCGCAGGTCAGCGCTACTTCACCACTGGCGGATGGCTCAACACCACGCGTGATTCACAATCCCACTTGAATACCAGCACCTTTAATCACATCGGCAACGGTAAGTAAGAGGTGGATCTAGGCAATGGCTATGGCCATCTAACCTATTCGACCCTTGTTCATCCAGGTGATAACTGGACGGATATGAAGGATTCGCTGCAACGTTATGTGCCTGAAGTGAAGAAGCGGGTCAGCCCTAACGCACCATTCGGAGTTTCGCTTCGGTTAGCAAATGCTTCGGTGGAGGAGTTGCTGGCAAAACCAGAAGAGCGCGCTTGGCTCAAGAAATTCTTGACCGATAACGATCTCTACATCTTTACCGTTAACGCATTTCCTTATGGCCCTTTCAAGGGACAGCGCGTTAAGGAGCAGGTCTATGAACCTGATTGGACCACCGACCTTCGCACTAACTACACAATGCATATCGCTGATATTTTGGCCGAGGTCACTCGCCCTGAAGATGAACCTACGATTCAGACCGCACCGCTGGCTTTCCGCCCTAACGTGACATCGCCGGAATACATCAAATCATTCAACGAGAATATTTATCGAGTCATCGCACACTTGATGACGCTTGAAAAGAAGACGGGACGTCGGGTCAAGCTCGCAATTGAGCCAGAGCCCGCCTGCTATCTCGAGACCATTCCTGAGACGGTTGAATATTTCACAAAGGATATCTACAGCCTTGCTGCTGCAGAACGCGTCAGCCATTACTCTGGTCAACCATTAGCCGAGGTCTTCAGTGCTGTTCGACGTTATCTCGGTGTCGTTCTAGATATCTGCCACCAATCGGTTCAATTCGAGAGCATCGCCGATGACATCGCTTCACTTTCCGAAGCGGGAATCCCAATATTTAAGCTGCAAGAAGCTGCTGCACTCAAGATTGACCTGGTTACCCCCGAGATTATCGAAGAGTTGAAGAAGTACACCGGCACTATTTATCTCTCACAAACGTCCGAGATGCGTAACGGGAAGTTGACTCGTTATCTTAATTTAGAAGAGGCAATCGCAGCATGGGAGGCCGATCCTGGTCCGCGTGAGCTCCGCACTCACTTCC
>CAIUHB010000082.1 GCA_903898855.1 uncultured Actinomycetes bacterium
CGGTGGCATCCTTACCGAAATTATCGGCGATGTTGCGATCCGCCTGCTTCCAGTAAACGAAACGATTGTCCGAGAGATGATCAACCAGACTCGACTTGCACCACTATTTGCTGGCGCGCGCGGAAGTGCACCAGTCGATGTCGATTCTTTTGTGAAGGCGGTACTTCGTATTGCCGAAGTTGCCGAAGGGTGGCCAGCTGGCAGCGAGCTCGATATGAACCCCATAACAGTTTTGCCTAATGGCGCTTGGGTACTCGACAGCGCTTACTCACTTTCAGGAGCAACCAACGAAGGGACTAGCCACTAATGGACGTCGGAACACTTGTAGCACGAGCGACTACTACATATCGCGATCGCATTGCAGTTGAGAGCGAAGAGGGCACACGTACCTTTGGTGAAATTGGCGGACGAATTTTTCAACTTGCTCGCGCACTTAAGGCGCTAGGCCTACAAGAAGAAGATCGCGTGCTTGATCTTCAGTTCAATCAGATTACGTATATTGAGAGCGACCTTGGAATCTCTTCGGCTGGTCTCTGCCGCGTTGCATTGAACTATCGCCTCCATCCCAACGACTGGGTTCGCATCACAAAGGATTGCGGCGCAAAAGTTTTAATTATGGATCACAAGTTTTGGGAAGAATCAGCTCCAGTTCGCGAACTCGTTGATCACGTGATTCTGATTCATGGCGAAGAGCCAGGCACAACCAAGTACGAAGATTTCTTAGCTGCACAACCAGCTGAGCCACTATTGCTTTCGGTAAATCCAGATACCTTGGTCTCACTTAATTACTCCAGCGGTACTACTGGAAATCCAAAGGGAGCGATTCGCACACATCGCAACCGTATTGCCAGCCTCAATAACATTGTCACCGATATTCTCAAGCGCACTCCAGATGAGACCGATTGCTGGATTCACGCCGGCCCTGTTACACATACCAGCGGCCTCTTTGTACTTCCATATTTCACCTTTGGTGCAAAACAAATAATTATGGCTAAGTACGATCCAGAAGTATTTGTCGATGCGATTCAAAATCGTGGTGCAAATGCGACCGCTCTCGTACCAACAATGGTTGCGCGTCTGCTGGCAATGCCCGATATGAGCCTAGATAAAATGAAGAATTTGCGCATGCTTGGCTATGCGGGTGCACCAATGGCTCCAGAACAAATCAAACAATGCTATGAAACCATCACACCAAATATGGTTCAGTACTATGGACTTGTTGAAGCGATTCCACCTGTCACCGTACTCAGCGCAGAAGATCATAAAAATGGTATTTACTCACAACCAGATCTACTCACCAGCGCCGGCAAGCCATGTGTAGGCGTCGAGATTTTGATTGTGGATGAAGAGAACAACCCAGTTCCAGTTGGCGAGATCGGTGAAGTTATTACCCGCGGCGATCACGTGATGCGCGGATATTGGGGAGCTGCTGGCATGGATGCCACAGTTACAAAGGCTGTTCGAGATGGCTGGTTACATACCGGAGATCTCGGCAAGTTAGATGCAGAAAATCGTCTTTACCTGGTAGACCGTAAAGGCGACATGATCATCAGCGGCGGCTACAACATCTATCCCCGGGAGATCGAGGATGTTGTAGCCGAAGTTGAGGAGGTCTTAGAAGTAGCAGTCATTGGCGTAAAGGATGTCGAGTGGGGACAGCGCGTTGTCACCATGGTGACCTTAAAGCCAGGCGTCACGCTCTCTGAGTCCGAAATTTCCGAGAAGGTCATGGCCCACTGCAAATCCCGTATGGCTTCATACAAGAAGCCGAAAGAAGTTCTGGTCGTGGCAGAATTCCCATTGAACTCAACGGGCAAAATTGCCAAGAAGGTTTTGCGCCAACAATTGGAAGAGAAGAACTAATCATGACAATGGAAAAACCAGGCGAGTATCCATATACACGTGGCATTAATCCAGACCCGGGCGTCTGGACCATGGGCCAATACGGTGGCTTTGGTACTCCGGCTGAGACCAACGAGCGATTTAAATTGCTCTTGGAACAAGGCTTAACAGGTTTTAGCGTTGCACTAGATCTACCAACCCAACTTGGTTTGGACTCTGATGATCCGCTCTCACTTGGCGAGGTCGGTCGCGTTGGCGTGGCTATCGATAGCCTTGAGGATATTGAAATCTTGATGGATGGGATTCCACTCGAAAAAATCACTCAAGTTCGCACCACTGCAAATTCAATTGGTTACATCTGGGCGGCGATGTTTATCGCACTGGCCGAACAACGCAATATGGATCCCAATAAATTTGGCATGTTTATTCAGAACGATGTGCTCAAGGAATATATTGCTCGTGGCACCCAAATTTTCCCAGCCGAAGCTGGCCTAAAACTTTCGACCGATGTCATCGAATACATTGCAACCAAGGTTCCACGTTGGGTCTCACTCGCGATGAGCGGTTACCATATTCGTGAATCCGGATCTGATGCGGTTCAAGAGGTCGCATTCACCTTCGCCAATGCCCGCGAATATATGGATGCAGCTATTGCCCGCGGTGTTTCAGTTGATCAAATCGCAGCCACCCTCTTCACCTTCCTCACCTCGAATATTGAATTTCTACCAGAAGTAGCAAAGTTCCGTGCCGCACGTCGTACCTGGGCTCGTTTAATTCGCGAGAAGTATGACCCCAAGGACACCAACTCCGAGAAACTTCGCATCTTTGCCTTTACTGCTGGTTCTTCATTGACTGCCCAGCAATCCATGAACAACGTCGTGCGCACCTCAGTTGAAATGCTTGCCGCCGCACTCGGTGGTATCCAAACCATGCACGTCTCTGCATTTGATGAGGCGCTAGGAGTACCTACCGAAGAGGCAGCCATGTTGGCGCTTCGCACTCAACAAGTTATTGCCTTTGAAACCGGCGTACTCAAGAGCGCCGATCCACTTGCTGGAAGTTATGAGATCGAACGTCTCACCGATGAACTAGCTGAAAAAATGTGGGCGATGCTAGAAGAGATTGAGAAGCGCGGTGGTGCGCTTGCTTGTATCAACGATGGTTGGTTCTCATCTGAACTCTCTGACAAGGCCTACGAATTTGCTATGTCGATTGACTCCGGTGAGCGCAAGCTTGTTGGCGTTAATATCTTTAAGGCAGATACGCCTCCATACACTCCATTCGAAATCAATCCTGCTAGTGAGCAAGGACAGGTCAAGGCGCTACAAGCACTTCGTGCAAAGCGCGATATCGCCAAAGTTGAAGCCACTCTTGCTGAGCTCCATCGTGTTGCCGCCTCCGGTGAAAATATTATGGATGCCTGCATTGAAGCAGTTAAGGCATATGCCACAGTTGGAGAAATTGTGAAAGAACTTCGCAAGGTCTACGGCAAGTGGCAGCCAACCCGCAACTTCTAAAGGCTAATTAACTCTTTAACCTAAAACGCTGTAGCTTGCCGGTAGTTGTCTTGGGCAAGGTATCGACGAAGTTGATTTTTCGTGGGTACTTATACGGTGCAATTTTCGCCTTCACATGGTCTTGCATCTCTTTAATCAGTTCTGGCGAAGCGGCATATTCCTTGCTTAGTACGACATAGGCCACTACCAACATTCCCCGCTCATCGTCGGCTTCCCCTACAACCGCGACTTCGGCTACTGCGGGGTGAGTGAGTAATGCGTTCTCTACTTCTGGGGCTGCGATGTTGTAGCCACTGGAGATAATCATGTCATCCGAGCGGCTGAGATATTTGAAATAGCCAGCTTCATCCTTCAGGTAGAGGTCGCCAGTCACATTCCAGCCATTAACTGAATAAACCGATTGCCGCATATCGTTGAGATATCTGCATCCCGTTGGTCCGCGCACGGCAAGGAAGCCAATTTCGCCAGCAGCAAGTTCTTTAAAATCTTCATCAACAATCATTGCCTCAAAACCCGGAACCGGTTTGCCAGTCATACCAGGAACAATCCGATCATCGCTGGCCGAGATAAAGATATGCAACATCTCGGTGGAGCCAATCCCATCGATAAGTTTAATTCCGGTCGCCTCAAACCAGGCATGCCAAGTTGATTCAGGAAGATGTTCGCCAGCAGAGACGCAGCGCCAAAGTGATTGTGCTAATTCTGGTTTCCCAACTTTCAGCATTGCCCGATAAGCAGTTGGAGCAGTAAAGAGAACAGTGACTTTATATTCGGCAATTTTTTCAAGCAAGACTGGGGGAGTAGCGCCTTCTAAAAGTAAGGTAGCTGCGCCGACGCGAAGTGGAAAAATTAGCGAACCGCCTAAACCAAATGTAAAAGCTAATGGCGGGGTTCCGGCGAAGAGATCATCAGCTTTGGGCTTCAGGATTTCGGCCGAGAAAGTATCGGCAATTGCCAAGATATCTCGGTGAAAGTGCATCGTGGCTTTAGGGATACCGGTAGAGCCAGAGGTGAATGCCAGGAGGCTGACATCATCGCTTGCGGTATCACATGGCACACAAGTAGATGGAAGGTGCGCCGCAGATTCCAAAAATCCGTCACCGTTGCCGTAGATAAAACTTTGGGCGGAGAGGTTTGTGGTGAGTTCCCACTCCTCCATAAAGCGATGATCTATAAAGGCATATTCAACGAGGGCAATCTCAACAATTTTCTCTAATTCGACAGCTCGCTGTAGCGGGATTGTTGTTACTGCTACTGCGCCAATGCGGAGTACTGCCAGCCAAAGTATTGCCAGAGATGCATTATTTGGCCCTCGCAGCAAGACTCGGTTGCCCGGAACAATTCCCTTCTCTTTCATGAGATTTGCGGTCTGGCAGACCTTGGCAAGAAGTTGGTCGTAAGTGAATTCGCCCTCGGCTGCAATTATTGCCCGGCGATCACCGCCAAATTTCTGGATAGTTTTATCGAGGAGTTCGACGCAGGCATTAAGTCTTTCGGGATAGCGGGAATTAAATTCTTGATTTAGCCACGGCCAACTCTCAACTGGCGGCAAATTCTCGCGACAGAAGGTATCTACATGAGCCGATGGAAACACTTTTACAGAACCTCGTGATGCTCAGATATCGTCTTCACTAACTCCTCAATTCCTATCTGCTTCTCCATCGAACCCAGCAGAATTACCGGCTGCCATTTTCCACGACGAGGAGAGAGGTGTAAAGACTTTTCGAGTTCCTTTGCAGTCTCCTGTGCGCCATCGCGGTCAGATTTATTGACTAAGTAGATATCGCCAATCTCCAGAATTCCGGCCTTGGAGGCTTGAATTCCATCGCCCATTCCCGGTGCCATGACAACCACAACCGTTTGTGCGTGTTTCATAATTTCGACTTCGCTCTGCCCGACGCCAACGGTCTCTACGATGATGTAATCAAAACCTGCCAGCTGAGCCAATTGAATAGTCAGCGCGGTCGATGCCGAAAGGCCGCCTAGGTGTCCTCTTGTTGCGAGCGAGCGAATAAATACACCGGGGTCGAGAAAGTGTTCAGTTAAACGAATGCGATCACCAAGTAGCGCGCCACCAGAAATTGGAGAAGAAGGATCAACGGCTATGACCGCAATCGACATATCGCGGGCGCGTAAATAGGAAATGAGCGCGTTGACTGTTGTTGATTTACCAACACCTGGCGAACCGGTAATACCGACCACGTGAGAATTGGAATTTGTGTCTAACGTTAAATCCGTAAATTCTTCCGGACTATTTTCAGCAAAGGTAATGAGTTTGGCTAAGGATTTACGGTCACCGGTTTTAGCGGCAGCGATGAGCTCTAAAACACTTGAATTTTCGCTCTTATCAGCGGCCATGGAGGGAGGATACGTCATTTTGACGGTCGTTAGAGGGTTGAAGTGGCCCCTGCTTGTTGATAAATTGCAGGCATGACACCAATGAGGGTAGTTATTGCAAAGCCTGGTCTAGATGGACATGACCGTGGCGCAAAGATCATCGCTCGCGTTCTTCGCGATTCCGGATTTGAAGTCATCTATACCGGACTTCACCAAACTCCAGAACAAATCGTGGCCACTGCAATCCAAGAAGATGTCCAAGCAATTGGGCTTTCTATTCTCTCGGGTGCACATATGACGCTCTTTGCACGCGTTATTGAATTACTGGCTGCACAAGGTGCCAGCAATATCGTCCTCTTCGGTGGTGGGATTATTCCGGAAGAAGATCGCAAGAAGCTTTTGGAAATGGGCGTTGGCCAGATTTTCACACCTGGTGCACCAACCCAAGAAATTGTTGATTGGCTCTCAACCGCGCTTAACGTAAACGCTTAACTAAAGGGGAAAGTTCCATGGCATACGGTCCAGATCAAATTCTTGAAGGCCTTGGAAATAGCGATTACGAACGTTATATCCGCACCCCTGAACTTCTCTCACTTCAAAAAGGGCCAGATCAATGGCTGCACCGAGATGAGTTGCTCTTCACTGTTACTCACCAAGCTGCAGAACTCTGGTTGAAGCTTGCTGTCTCCGAGGCCTATCAAATTGCAAATTTCTTAGCGGAAGATAATTTCCGGATGGCGATGCGCCTAGTTCCTCGTATTTTGATGTGTATCGACTTTGCCGAAGAAGGCATGGCGATGCTCGACCAAATGACCCCATGGGATTATCAGCAAGTACGCCGTGCACTTGGCCACGGTTCTGGTTTTGATTCACCTGGCTTCAATGCAATCCGTAAAGCGATTCCAACCCTTGGAAAAGAATTTAATCGCCTGCGCGAGAAAGCCGGCGTAGAACTGCTCACGATTTTTCTCGAGCACGAAAAGTACGCTGATTTGTATGAATTAGCGCAGGCCTTGCTTGAAATTGATCAATCGATGTTTATGTGGCGCCAGCGCCACTTCAAGATTGTCGAGCGAAGCATCGGTACAAAGGTTTCGGGTACCCAAGGAACTCCAGTTGAAGTCTTGAGCAAACTCAATACCTTTAACTTCTTCCCGGAGTTATGGGATATCCGCACAACTATTACAAATTATGCAATTGCCCAAGAAGGCGAGAACTAGCCTCCTGCAAGTTATTTGCAGTTGTTGGATAGCGATTTCGAAGTAGCAAGAAATTTTGCTATGGTTCACGCAGGTCATGAGCATCAGCGCTAAGCCTCAGCTAGCTGATCAGCAACCCTCCACCGCGGTGGGGTGCTCTGAGTGAAGACCCGGTCGAGAGCAAATCGCTTCGACAAGCGCTGGTCCCTTACAGGATCCGGAAAGGCACTACAACTATGAAAAAAACAACCCTTCTTGCACCAGTTGCAGCTATTGCATTGGCGCTCACATCTCTAACTGGTTCATTCACTAGTGCATCTGCAGCTTCAACTGCCTGCACCCCAAGCACACTGAAGACAGTCACAGCTAAGACTTTGACCATTGCCACAGGTGCACCTGCCTACTCACCTTGGGTTATCGACGATAAGCCAGAGTCCGGCAAGGGCTTTGAAGCAGCTGTTGCATACGCTGTTGCAAAGAAGCTTGGTTACACCAACGCGCAAGTAAAGTGGATTCGCACAACATTTGATTCTGCAATCGCGCCAGGACCAAAGAAGTTTGACTTCAATATCCAGCAATACTCAATCACTGCAGATCGCGCAAAAGTTGTCGACTTCTCATCTGCTTACTACAAGTCCAATCAAGCAATCGTTACCTACAAGGGCAGCAAGCTTGATGGCGTAAAGAGCATCGCTGATGTGAAGGCCGCAAACGCAACAATCGGTGCAGCGGTATCTTCAACTTCACTTGATGCAGTTCAAAACCAACTTGGCGTTAAGCCACAGGTATTTAACGACAACGCCGCCGCTGTCACAGCTCTTAAGAACAAGCAAATTGATGGCCTCGTAGTTGATCTTCCAACAGCTTTCTATCTATCTGCTGCTGAAGTTCCAAATGGCATCATCGCTGGTCAATTCGCAAATGTTGATAAGGCAGATAAGGGTGCTGGTCTCTTGCTAGCAAAGAACAGCCCAATTACTGCGTGCGTCACCAAGGCACTTGATGCAGTTCGTTCAAGCGGAGAATTGGCAACAATTACCTCTAAGTGGCTCACTGCATCAGCTGGTGCACCAGTACTTAAGTAATAAATACTCACTAAACTAGGCATATGTCTAACGAGGTAGGGCGCGAGGATGGGATTACCCCCAACCCCGCGCCTTACTCTTTTGGTGGGGAGTGGTCACCAAGCCAGATTGAGATCGAGCGACGCGCAGCGCGTAAGAAGAAGGTAAGAAAGAACGCTCTCATAGCCGCGTTCTCTAGCGTCCTAGTTCTCGGCACTCTGGCAACAATCGTTGTTACTTCACCAGGTTGGAAAGTTTTATCCGCGACCTTCTTCCATTGGTCATATGGATTTAAAGTCTTGCCGCAGATATTGGTTGGATTCTTCGAGTCCAATGTAATTCTTACAGTGATTGCCTCTATCTCAGTCGCCTGCTTTGGTCTCATCATCGCTTTGATTCGAACCTCCAGGTCAGCGGCGCTCACGCCATTTCGGATTTTGGCCACGCTCTATGTTGATCTTTTTCGCGGCATTCCGATGTTGCTCGTTATTTTCTTAGTCGGCTTTGGCATTCCGGCCCTTCAGCTAAAGGGCGTAACCAACAATGTATTTATTCTTGGCATTATCGCTGTGATTATTACCTACAGCGCTTATGTAGCTGAGGTAATTAGAAGTGGAATTCTGACAGTCCACCCAAGTCAGCGAGCAGCCGCACGTTCATTAGGGCTTTCGAATTTTCAGACACTTCGCCATGTGGTCCTGCCACAGGCGATTCGACGAGTTACGCCGCCACTGCTCAATGATCTAGTGGCTTTAATTAAAGATACCGGCCTGGTCTCGATTCTCGGAGTTACAGATGCAATTCGCGCCGCTCAAATTGAGGCGAGTCGAACTTTTAATTACACCCCATATGTAATGGCAGCCATCATATTTTTGTCAGTGACTATTCCTTTGACGCGTTTTACTGATCGAACTCTTCGAAAGTCAATCGAGCGTCAGAATGCGCAGGGCCAGGCATGAGTATCCCGGTTCTAGAAATTAATGAAGTGCGTAAAGCATTTGGTTCAGAAGTTGTTCTGGAAGATATCTCTATTACCGTCCCAGAACACACAGCGACGGTTTTGATTGGTGCTTCAGGTTCAGGCAAGTCCACCCTGCTTCGCTGCATAAATCTGCTCGAGCTAATTGATGACGGCACTATCAAATTAGATGGCGAGGAGATCACCTCTGTTGAGACCAACCCTGATGAGGTTCGTCGTAAACTTGGCATGGTATTTCAATCCTTCAATCTCTTTCCGCATATGAAAGTTCTCGAGAACATCATTCTCGCTCCGATGAAGGTTCATGGCCTAAGTCGGGAAGAAGCTTCCGAAAAGGCGATCGAGCTACTTAAACGCTTTGGACTAAACGAGAAGGCAGATCAATATCCAGATCGCCTTAGTGGTGGTCAACAACAACGTGTTGCCATAATCCGCTCGCTCGCAGTCGAGCCGCGCCTGCTCCTTCTCGATGAAGTTACCTCCGCCTTGGATCCAGTCTTAGTAAATGAAGTACTGAGTACTGTGCGAGATTTAAAGGATCACGGCATGACCATGGTCTTGGCTACCCACGAAATGGGATTTGCTAAGCAAGTTGCCGACGAGGTCTGCTTCCTAGAGAAGGGCAGAATCTTGGAGTGGGGTTCACCAGAACAGATGCTGGAGAATCCAACTAACCCACGCACCAAGGACTTCCTTAAGCGAGTTCATGAGGCTGGTCGCCTGTAGTGAACTTCGAGATCATTCCTGGCTCGCCGGAATCTCCAGTAATCCTTCACGTTCCACATTCCTCACGTTTCATTCCCGCTGAAATTCGCAACGAGATTCTGCTGACGGATGCCGAATTAGCTAGCGAACTCGACTCGATGACCGATAGTAAAACCGATGAGATTGCCTTTGCCGCAGCAGATAAGTCGAATATTCGCCCATGGGTATTTATCAATAGATATTCCCGATTGGTCATTGACCCAGAACGTTTTCCAGATGACCGAGAAATCATGAACAAAGTAGGCATGGGCGCGGTCTATCGCAAAACTTCCACTGGTAAAGATTTACGAGCGCCCAACTTTATGGGCGAAAAGAAGTTGCTGGACTCTTACTTCCACCCTTACGCAAATGCCCTAGAAACACTGGTTTCAGAGCGACTTTCGGCGCTTGGGGGAGTGACGATAATTGATGTGCACTCTTATCGAACCGAACAACATGAGAATGCAGTCAACCATGGTCAACGCCGCCCGGCGATATGTATTGGTACCGATGAATTTCATACCGATAATCAATTAACTTCTGCTGCCGAAGAGAGCTTTGCGCAGTTGGGCGATACATTTCTTAACCAACCCTACGCCGGTACTTACGTGCCTTTGAAGTACTACGGATTAAATCCCATGGTTCAATCCATCATGATGGAGACTCGGGCAGATACCTTCGTGGACCAGAATTTAGAATTACATGA
Source organism: uncultured Actinomycetes bacterium (assembly GCA_903898855.1). Next base: position 10,389 of record CAIUHB010000082.1, read on the forward strand.
GGGTGCTTCCCGCGTAATTGGCGGGCTCACGGCACTCATCTCGCGGGTTAGAATTAGTTATGAGCAATAAGCCCTGGGGATATCAAGACGGATCTCGTCGCGATGAACCAACCTGGGAGCTCGATCCACAAACTAAGTCCGTTCGCGCTGGACTTACTCGTTCTGGCTTTGGTGAAACTTCTGAGGCACTCTTTCTTAATTCTGGATTTACTTATTCCTCCGCGGAAGAAGCAACTGCCTCTTTTGCCGAAGAGACCGAACATTATCTTTATAGCCGCTTCCATAATCCCACTGTCGCTATGTTTGAAAATCGACTTGCCGCTCTGGAGGGCGCCGAGCGATGCGTTGCAACCGCCTCTGGAATGGCTGCCATGTTTGCCTCGGTTGCATGCCTGGTTTCACAAGGAGATCGAATCGTGGCATCGGCTGCCATGTTCTCCTCTTGCCACGTAGTTTTAACCGAAATATTGCCTAAATGGGGCGTCGAGACGGTCCTAGTTAAAGCTGATGATCTTGAAGGATGGAAGCGCGAGCTCTCCAAACCCACCAAGGTTGTCTTTATCGAAACACCTAGCAATCCACTACTTGAAATCACAGATATTAAATTAGTCAGCGAGTTGGCCCACAAAGCTGGAGCCACAGTTATCGTCGATAACGTTATGGCCTCCACCGTCTTGCAAAAGCCGCTCCAACTTGGTGCCGATGTTGTTATGTATTCCACTACCAAACATATTGATGGCCAGGGCCGAGTTCTTGGTGGAGCGCTTCTTGGTTCACAAGAATATTTCTCAGAATCACTACTTCCATTCCTTCGCCACACCGGCCCTTCCATGAGTGCCTTTAATGCTTGGGTACTAGTGAAGTCACTTGAAACTTTACATATGCGAGTCGATCACATGGTGAAGTCAGCGGCTGCCGTTGCAGAATTTCTCGATTCACATTCGAAGATTTCATTCGTTCGCTACCCAGGCCTTAAGAGCCATCCATCGCACGCACTGGCTATGCAGCAGATGAATAACCAAGGTGGATCAATGTTAGGTTTTGAAGTTAAAGGCGGGCAAGAAGCGGCATTTGCATTGATGAATAAATTACGCGTCATTGATATTTCAAATAATCTTGGTGACAGTAAATCTTTAATAACTCATCCTGCGAGTTCAACACATCGACGTCTTGCACCAGAAGTTCAATTGCAGATGGGAATAACTACAGGAGTACTTCGCCTTTCCATTGGCTTGGAAGCGGCGAGCGACCTCATCAAAGACCTTGAAATCGCACTTTCCTAAGTTTTTTCTACTTACACTCTTGTAATTCACGCTCAAAAATTGGGACTTCCCAAAGCGGCATTTTTATGCTTCTCACGCTCAATTTTAGAATTGTCTCTCATGGGGTGAGTTGGATTTCTCACCCATAAACGAGAGGTTCCCCCACTTGTTGCGCGCAAGGAAGAGCTTGGATCTACGTTCATTCGAACGTATCTTCGCCATGCGTAACTCACGCTCATTTGAGCGTAATTTTTTTTACAAAATGAAACTCTCCTTATTACTAAGTGCGTATTGGATATCGCTGCGCTCACGCCAAGCTCACGGAAGTCTCGCTGATGCTTAAAGGGTGGCCATTTAAAATCGAGAGCCAATGGGCCGAACGCATCGTTCGCACTTTGGTTACCGTCTTTGTGCTGGGATTTATTCAAAATGCTTTTGCAGCTCCTGAGGCTTTTGCACTTCCTGCGCCACCAGCAATTTCGATTGTTGGAAACAATATCCAAACAACCTTTGGCCAGCCGGCTTCAACGACAGTAACGACATCGGGTGGATCAAC